>JABDJZ010000563.1 GCA_013003255.1 Rhodothermales bacterium | reverse complement strand
AACACAGGCCGCGCGTGGATTATGGTTCGCGCGAGAACGCTGGAGCCGTCACCGATCATCGGCGCGTTGCTGCTGGGCGACTTCTACGCATCATCCGGTGTCACCCTGAAGGATGTACGGTTCGATGGAAGCACACTGAACGTGTCCATCGACGCCGAGGAAGGTGTCACTTACTCCACCACGTTCATCGGTACTCGTTCGCCTACAAATCCGGGCGAAGTGCTCGCCGTGGTTGATGGACCGGAGGCCTCGTACCAAATGGATGGCTCCGAGCTCTTTGTGCGGGCTACCGTCATCTCATCAAAGCCGATGGCCAACCCCTACCGGGATGGAGAGGTGGAGATGGCTTGGGTTCAGCCGATGCTGCCGGGATCCCCTCGGTGACGACCCGACCTTGGCGGGTCGGCGCACCGACTCTCCGACTCCCAACGGCACGGGTCGCGACTCCGCCCGGCACGCACCGCACAAAAAGCAGGAGGAGCATCGCCCTCCACACAGGTGATGCTCCTCCCGTAGGCCGCTGACCCTCCCTGACCGCGGCCCGTTTCTGCGGCAACCCATCCAGGATTTCCGCACTCATTGCCCGCTAGCCGGGCATTTCGCTTATCCGGTCCTACATCCGGAAGAGGTATTGCAGTTTGAAGAAGACCTGCCGCTGGGTCTGGTAGAACCCGGGGTGCTGGCCGTTGGTGCGCTGGTCGAAGTCCAGGAAATCGTGTGTCGAACCGACATACACCGCCGTGAAGGGGTTCACCTTGTAGGTCACCAGCGGGTCAATCTCCAGACGCTTGGCGAAGTCGTTGTACTGGGTGACCACCCGCATGAAGAGACGCTTGGTGAACTGGTAGTTCATCCGGTTCCGAATGATGAAGCCGGAGAAGATCTCCTCGCCGGTGGCCTCGTTCTCCAGCCGGGCGTGACTGAAGCGAGGGTTGAAAGAGAACCGGGAGGTCGGCTTGAAGGTGGCCCAGAGACTGAAGTCGGTGCCCACTCCCATGACCGGGTTGGACGGGTTTCTGGAGATCGCATTTCCGTACCCAACGAACCCACCAACCTGCATTTTCTGGCTGAAATTGGAGTTGAGGTTTGCGTTGACCCGACGCATCCCGCGGAAGTCCTCACCGGCGAAACGTTCGTTGCTGGCTACCAGAATCTGGGTGTTGAAGAAGGTCTGACCCTTCATCATCATGTTTAGACCGACCCAAACGAACTCATCCTTGCGCTGCCCATCGAAGTTCCAGAAATAGCCACCGAATGCCTTGGGAGTGATGCGCTGAATGAAGGCATCCGAGTCCTGGTAAAAGGTGTAGTTCGTAAAGGCGAACAGTTCCTGCTGGTTGTTCTGGGTGATGAACCCATTGGCCGCCCGGAATGTGGGGTTGCGCGCCGTGTAGTTCACCTCGGTGTGCATGTGCCGCGTGTTGCGGTTCAGGGACACGTCCGCCGCCCACCCGGTGTAGGATTCACCATCAAACGCAGCGGTGTACCGGCCATCATCGAATCGAAGGTCCCCCACTTGCGCGGACAGCTCCTCGTCCTCCGCCTCGACGGTCTGGCTTGCCGTGATCTGTGTATTCAGCGACAGCGCGTTGGAGAGCCTGAGACTGCTGTCCAGCGCAAAGGTGGAGCCCGAGCCTCCGGACTCTGTGTACCGGCGGTCCGTTACGAGGCCGCCAACGTGACTGGTGGATCCAAAGTCCTGTTTTACGCGGAGGATGCTGGAGTAGCTCTCACCTGCGGACACGAAGCGACTTTGCTCTTCGAACGGAAGAATGATGGGGCTGTCATCATCGAAACCACCGACGTAGGAGAAGCTGGTCTTCCCGGCGCGCCCGGTAAGCTTGGCCACCCCGCGCGGGTTGTTGATCGAGCGCGTGTAGACCGTCTGCGTGGGAGTGTCAAACAACTCGCTTCCCTCCTGGAAGAAGGGACGACGCTCGTCAAAGAACAGGGCAAAGGTCGAGTTCACATCGATCTGTGCGGCATCGGACTCAATCTGGCTGAAGTCCGGATCCACCGCGACGTCCGCCACCAGATTTGAGTTGAACGAATACTTGGCGCCGAACGAAGGGTCCGTGGTCATGCGGCCGTTGTCCAGGCCGCCCGTCGGGTTGTCAAAGCTGACCAGTGATCCGGCCTGTGAGCCCGTGAATGCGGGCAGGAATTCGAACTTGCCGGCTGGAGCGACCCCCGAGATCCCTTCGACCGTCCCAAGCTGACAGAGCCAACAGGGATCGTCACGACTGATTGCTGCCCACGAGTAGGTATTCCGGCTGTCGCGAGGATGGGTGATCCAGAAGTTGATGTTCCAGTCCTGGATCTCATCCTTGGAGAACCGCAGACTCTGAAAGGGCACGGCCATCTCCACCTGGTAGCCTGTTTCGGTCACCTTCCCATCGCTCTGGAAGATGATGTCGAATCCCATGTCCTCGTTGCCTCCCTGAATGATGCGGGTATCGCCCTGGATGCCAATCGGATTGGATGCGATGAAGTAGGACCAGGCAGCCGTGCCGTAGGTGTCGAGGATCACCCCGACGTAGTCGTCCTGCCAGATGGCATCGCGATCGCTCATGTTGACGCGAACGGCGTTCGGGTCATCCTCAATGAGGAAGGCGAAGTAGATGTTGCTCTCGTCGTAGGTGGTCCAGACTTCGATGCCGATTGGCGGCTCGGTCTGGTCTCCTGGATTGGTTTCGCTGAAATTGACCGACCGCTCCGCGCCCTGCCATCCGGCATCGGTGAGGTCTCCATCAACCGTGATGGGGCCGCTCTTCATCTGCGGCAGGATGGCCGGCTTGACGTTGGGCACAAACTCGCCGGGGTCGGTTAGCTGCGGGGAGGCCGTCTGACGTGAAGTCTGCCCGGCGGCGGGCAGGGCAAGGATCAGCGCGAGTATGCCTGAAAGGCACAGGGTGTAGCTCCGGTTCATGGTGGGCCGTCTGGGGAAAGTTGGGTGACTTACGGCCGGATCCAGATTCCCGGGGGGTTCGGGAGGAGGGAAATTTGTCTCCGATCATTGGCCGCCCTACGGGTCGGTTTCGCCAAGAGTTACAGGAGGTGCTAAATTTTTCCCCTTTTGCCCCGAGGGCAACTAGACATAGACACACGGAGCACCGATTTGGTGTGCACGGGCACGAAAAAATGCCCCAAATCGCCCGTTTCTACCCTGCGAGCGCTTTTCGGCGGGTTGCCGGGACCGGCAACTTGGCCTTCATGGCCGCTGACATTCCGGCTGGCCTGGCGCTGACCGCAACCCGCGGCGCATCATCATCCTCGCGGAAATTGAGCAGCACTTCCAGTGCGCCCTCACGCGTCTCCTCTTCCATCATCAGCATCCGAAGCCGGCTGGCATTCCGGAATCCCTTGAAGTACCCGCCGTACATGCGACGCATTTCCAGGACGCCCTTCCGCTCACCCAGCCACTCGCACTTGAGCGTGAGGTGTTCGGCGACAACCGCCATGCGCTCCTGCCAGGTTGGCGGCGGCGGCACCTCACCGGTCTCCCGGTAGACTTTGAGATCCCTGAAGATCCAAGGATTGCCGATGGCACCGCGACCAACCATCACGGCATCGACACCGGTTTCCTCGAACATCGCCTCGATCTTCTCAGGCGTGGTCGCGTCCCCGTTTCCGATCAGTGGGATGCTGATCCCACTCTCTTCCTTGATCTTGCGAAGCCACTGCCAACGGGCGTCACCGCGATACATCTGCGCACGGGTCCGTGCGTGAACCGCCAGTGCCTGGACGCCAACGTTCTCAAGCATGCGAGCGACCTCGACAATGCGGATGGACTGATCATTCCATCCAAGGCGGGTCTTGACTGTCACGGGACGGGTTGCCTGTTCCACGACGGCAGCCGTGATGGCTTCCATCTTGGGCAGGTTGCGCAGGATCCCCGCACCGCCATCCTTGCAGACCACCTTCTTGACGGGGCATCCGAAGTTGATGTCGATGATGTCCGGACCAGCCGCGTCCACGATAGCGGCCGCCTCACGGACCTGCTCAATTTCTCCCCCGAAAATCTGGATGGCCAGCGGCCGCTCAGAGTCGTAGAAATCCAGCTTCTGGTGAGACCCTCCGGCCCCGTAAACCAACCCGCCCGACGAAATGAACTCGGTGTACAGCAGGTCTGCCCCGAACCGCTTGCACAGCAGTCGGAATGGAGGATCACTGACATCCTCCATCGGAGCCAGAAACACCGGCCGGTCTCCCAGTTCGATCGATCCTATGCGCAAGATTCTGCTGTGGTAGGGGGTGATTGTGGGCCTCGCAGTCAGGGACGCGGGCCAGATTCGCTCAACGGATGCCGGTTTGCAGCGTTCCGTGATGAAACCGCGCAGGGATTCTCCGTATACCCTACGGCACGCAACCTCCAGACCCACCTTCCATGACCCGATTCCAACACGCTGTACTCCCTCTCCTGATGATGGCCCTGGTCGTCGTCCTTGCCGGCTGCGCGGGCCCAACGTTCGTGGACCGCATCAATATTGGTTTCTCCGCCAGCATCTGCGGATCGGTCATTCTGATTCTGGACATCCTGGTGTTGGTTCAGATCGCGGGTACTTCCTGGAAGTTCAGTAGAAAGGCCATTTGGGCCCTGATCATCATCTTCTTCCCCGTGGGCGGCCTGATCCTCTGGTGGTTGTTCGGCAAGTGAAATTGAGCGCAACTCGCACCTTGGCTCGGACGCCGACTCGTTTTGACGGGTCGGCGTTCGTCATTTTGGGGGTCCCCATCAAGACTGCCATGCGCCCACTTCTTCTGGCCCTCGTTCTTCTGCTCTCCGCCTGCTCCAGCACGGACCGGGAGCCTTCGGATCAAACGCTGATCCTGATCTCGTTCGACGGCTTTCGTGCAGACTACCTGGACACGTTTGACGTGCCCAACCTGCGGGCGCTGGCAGCGGGCGGTGTCTGGGCTCGGGACGGAATCAAGCCGGTCTTCCCATCAAAGACGTTTCCAAACCACTACGCCATCGCAACGGGCCTTTACCCGGCGAACAACGGGATCGTGGCCAATACGATGTACGACGAGCGTCGTGATGCCTGGTTCAGAATCAGCGATCGAGATGCGGTTGAAGACCCCTACTGGTGGGATGGCGAGCCCATCTGGGTGACAGCGGAACTGCAGGGCATGACCGCCGCCACCTACTTCTGGGTAGGGTCCGAGGCCCCGGTAAAAGGAGTCCAACCCACCTACTGGTTCCGTCACGACGCGTCCGTTCCCGGTGCAGAGCGTGTAGACCAGGTGCTGGATTGGCTGGATCTGCCTGAATCTGAACGGCCGCAGATGATCACCCTCTACTTCAGCGGGACCGATACGGCAGGCCATATCTGGGGCCCGCACGCACGCCGCACCGGCGACGCCATTGAGGCGGCAGACCGGCAACTGGGCCGCCTTCTGGAGGGCCTCGAGCGACGCGGCATTCGTGACGAGACCAACCTGGTGTTGGTGTCCGACCACGGCATGGCCGAAGTGGACCCCGATCAGGTGGTCTATCTGGAGGACTACCTGGATCGAGGGGTTGGGCGGTTCGTGGACTACTCTCCCGTTCTGGCCATCCGGGTCGATGATGATGATGTGGCTCGCGTCCGGCGTGACCTGTCCCGGGCTCCCGGACTGGATGTGCTTTCCGACCGCGATCTGGCGGAGCTGAACTATACCGACCACTGGAGAATCCCGAGTGTCATCGCGCTGGCCCACGAAGGGTGGACCATCTATTCCAGCCGCGCCTTTCATCGGCAGGCGGGGCCGGCTAATCCGGGAAACCACGGATACCACCCGGACCTGGAGTCCATGCGATCCCTGTTTATCGCTAATGGGCCCGCATTCAAGAACGGTCTGGAGGTTGAGCCGTTCGAGAATGTGCATCTTTATGAACTCATGACCCGGATCCTTGGGCTCACCCCTGCACCCAACGACGGCGACCCCGCGGTCACGCAGTCCTTTCTGAGGTAACTCCCCATGAACCGGAACATCAGCAACTCTCAAATTCGGATCATCCGGTTGGCCTTGCTTGGGGGCATTCTCCTGTTTGGTGTCGTGGCGGCCCTGGTTGCCTCGGGGTCCGTCGAAGGCGGCCTGGCCATGACCAGACCCGGGCCACTTGCAGGTGTGGTAGCCCTCCTGGTCATCATGGCGGCCGGCCTCGTGATGTTCATGCGGCGACGCATTGAGGGACAGAAGGACATGGATGTGCGGTTCAAGTCAATGCTGGTGGCGCATGCCACCTGTGAGGCAGCGGCCCTGATCGGCGCGGTCCATATTCTCATGACCGGTGGCCTTCTCCCGTACGTGGCAGGACTGACGGTCTTTGTGTTCTCGCTCGTGCTGCTGCCAATCGAGGACCTCTGAGTGCGCCTTGCCTACCAGGAAAACGGACAGTTCTTCGGCCTCGCGGCCGGCAAGCTGGAGAAACTGGCCGCGGAGGAGCTCCGCGAGCTCGGTGTCCGGCGGACCCATGACGGCTACCGGGGCGTGTTCTTCGAGGCCGATCCCGCCACACTCTATCGGGTCAACTATGAGTCTCGGCTCCTGACCCGGGTTCTGGCTCCCCTCACGGAGTTCCAGTGCCATTCGGACCGGTACCTGTACACGCAGGCGCAGAAGATCGACTGGTCCCAGCTCCTGAGTCTGGACAAGACGTTCGCGGTCTTTGCCACCGTGTCCAACAGCAAGATCCGGCACTCCCAGTTTGCCGCACGTCGCCTGAAGGACGCCATAGTTGACCAGTTTCGGGAGGCCACCGGCAGCCGCCCCAACGTCCAGACGCCAAACCCTGACGTGTGGCTCAACCTGCACATCCACGCGAACCGGGCGACGATCAGCGTGGATACCTCAGGCGGTTCGCTGCACCGGCGCGGTTACCGGGTGGAAGCCGTCAAGGCCCCCATGCAGGAGACCGTAGCGGCAGCAGCCCTGCGATTCTCGGGTTGGGATGGATCCGAACCGCTGTTGGACCCCATGTGCGGCTCGGGAACGCTGTTGGCCGAGGCACTGATGCTGGCGGCGCGAATCCCCGCGGGATACCTGCGCGGCCGGTTCGGATTCGAGCACCTCCCGGACTTCGACGCTGCCGCATGGGAGGCCGTCCGGGAGAAGGCCGACGCCGCTATTCGTGAAGTGCCCGCCGGACTGATTCGCGGATCGGATGTGGATGCCGCCGCCATCGAGGCCGCCGAGATGAACCTGGCCCGGCTGCCATCCGGCGAGTCCGTAGAACTTTCCAGACGGGATTTCCGCAGCATTGCCTCAGTCGACGAAGGCATCATTCTGACCAACCCGCCCTATGGCCTTCGACTCGGCGATGCCGACTCAGCAGGCGCCCTGATGCGGGACCTGGGGGACTGGCTCAAGCAAAGCTGTACAGGCCGCAGCGCGTACGTCTATGCCGGCAAACCCGAGATGCTCAAGTCCGTCGGGCTACGCACCACGTGGAAGAAGGCGTTGGTCAACGGAGCCCTCGAGGGTCGTCTGGCCCGGTATGATCTGTTCAAGGGCTCCGGGAAGGCCGGAAAGGCGAACCCAGCCTGATTGCCTTTCGTGTAGCGGCCCGGCGACCCTATCATCGGAGCGGCCCGGTGACCCATCATCCCGCTCAACGAACCCGCTCCCCCCATGCGTGCCCTGATACTTCTCCTTGCTTTCGTCGCCTGCACCGGGACCACCGCTGCCCAACCGGTACCCGAAGATTGGCCGGTGGCGGCCGAGGCGGACGTGGCCTCAGTCGATGCGATACTGGCGGCGGTCTACGACGTGATTTCCGGGCCTGCAGGCCCTCGGGACTGGGATCGGTTCAAGTCCCTGTTCAGACCAGAGGCACGGCTGATTCCGATTGCATCCACGCCTGACGGCTCCTTCCCGATGTACTGGTCTCCCGGTGAGTACGCCGAGCGAGCATCCGGCTGGTTCGCGCAGCAGGGCTTCTTTGAGGTGGAAATCGCTCGCACCATGGAGCAATACGGACCCATGACCCATCTCTTTTCCACCTACGAGTCCTATGACGCGGCGGATGCTCCGGAGCCCTTTGCCCGAGGCATCAACAGTTTTCAGCTGTTCAACGACGGCGACCGCTGGTGGGTCGTGAACATCTACTGGCAGGCGGAAACCGGGGCGCTCCCGATCCCGGATCAGTACCTGCCGGGCGGCTGAGCCTCGGCCGTCTCTTCCAGGCACTCCAGCATGACGCTAAGCCTCGGCCGTCTCTTCCAGGCACTCCAGCATCACGTTGAGCGCTTCGTCCAGAACGTCCCACGGAATGTTGAGGGGTGGCGCGATTCGGACGAGCGTATTGCTGTGCAGCGTCCAGCCCAACAGCAGGCCGCGCTCCAGGGCTTTCCCCACAAAGGCTTCTGTCTGGCCGGCCGTGTGAAGCTCCATCCCAAGCATGGCGCCTCGCCCCCGCACTTCGCGCACGGCGGGATGCTTCAGCGCACCGCGAATCCGGTGCCCGACCTCCAGGGCCCGCGCCGGCAGCCCCTCTGATACCAGTACGGACAACGCCGCATCTGCCGCTGCACAGGACACCGGGTGTCCTCCAAACGTGGTGACGTGACTCAACGCCGGATCCCTCCTCAGGCAGGCGAGGATCTCGTCCGAGGAAATGAATGCGCCCAGGGGCATTCCACCACCGAGCGCCTTGGCGGTTGTCAGTATGTCCGGAACCACGCCGAACCCTTCGAACGCAAAGAGCGTCCCGGTTCGGCCCATTCCCGATTGGATCTCGTCAAAGATCAGTAGCGCCCCGGCCTTGGTGCAGCGCTCCCGGAGCGCCTTCATCCAGGCATCGGACGGCACCCGGATTCCCCCTTCGCCCTGAATCGGCTCCGTGATCACGGCTGCCACAGACGCGTCGATGACGTCGAGTGCTCCCACATCATCGAAGGGGAGAAACAGGACGTCCGGAAGCAGCGGCTTGAACGGATCCCGGTAGACGCCCCGGCCCGTGACGGAGAGCGATCCATGCGTGTCTCCGTGGTACGAATTGTGGAAGCTCACCAGACGGGATCGCCCGGTGTATTTCTTGGCCACCTTCAGCGCGCCCTCGTTGGCCTCCGTTCCGGTCATCGTGAAGTACGCTCTCGATAGCGTTTCCGGAAGCACGGACGCCAGTCGCGCCGCCAGTGCTGACTGCGCTTCCTGTATAAACTCGCCATAGACCATCACGTGCAGGTGACGGTCCAGTTGATCCTTGACCGCCTGGATGACCGCCGGGTGACGGTGACCCAGACTGGATACCGCGATGCCGCTGATCATGTCGACGATTCTGGAACCGTCCCGCAGATGGAGCCACGGTCCCTCCGCCCGGTCTATTTCCAGTCCCAGTGGCGCATCACTGGTCCACGCGACATGCTTCCGGAAGCGTTCGTTCATGGAGTCCATCGGGCTATTTGGGCCTGGGTGAGCGCGCCTACTTGATAAGCAGAATCCGCTGACTGACGGGGTAGAGCCACTCGACCCCCCGCTCGGTAACGATGGCATCGTCCTCCAGGGGGATCCTGACCTTGGCCCCGCCCCATTCGGGCGCGGCCGTGTAGGCAAACAGCTCAATGGAGAGCAGATTGCTGGGCTTGACCACGTACGTGCGACGGACCGGATTGAAGAATGCGATGGAAGGACCAATGCCGTGACCGAGGTTGCCGACGGAGTGACACCCGATGATGACCTCCGTCAGTTCATTGTCGGATGGCTGATTGAATCCTGCCATGCGTCCAAACCCGGCCGCCTCCAGCGCCTGATAGACGTCCTCTTCGATGGCCTCGGCAGTCTTTCCCGCCCGGATGGTTCGGCGAACCACGTCCCGGGCAGCCAGCGCACGATCAAACGCGTTTTGAATGCCTGCCGGCGGCGAGGTCTCGCCCTCCCTCAGGACGTAGGCCACGCGCTTCATGTCCGTATGGAAGTTCATCAGGCCCACGCCCCAGTCTATCATGAGGAGGTCACCCCGCTGGATGATGCGGTCTGAGGAGGTCGCCGCGATGCCGTCTGGCCCGGTGATGTACACCGAGGGAAATCCAAAGGAAGTGCCCAGTCCGTTCTCGAACTGCTGCTCGGTCATCCACCACGCCACGTCCTCCAGCGTCGTCACGCCTGGAGTGATGATCTCGTTGGAGAAGGCCCGCTCCGCAATCTGGCGGGACAATTCGCCCGCCTCGGCGAAGGCTGCCACCTCTGATGCCACCCGCCGTGACCGGAAGTCGGAGACCAGTTTCTCAGCGGAGACCATCCGGGCAGCGTAATTCGGACCCAGTAGTTCTACTATTTCTTCGTACCCGGAATGGGTCAGGCCGTCCGCCGCTCCAATGGCACGTGACATGTTGAGCCCGATGCGGGCAGGATCCCGCTCTCGGACCCAGTCCGCCAACTCACCCGCTCCCCCGAAATAGTCGTATGTCCCGCCCTGCTCCAGCAGGTAGCCGGATACGCCAAGCGCAGCGCGTTCAACCCGTCCCTGCCTGGGATCGTGAAAGACGTAGTAGCCTGTGCTGCCTGTGTATCCGCCACCCAGGTCTGCCCACAGGGGATCATCGTTCCCTTCGCGGTTCATCACGATCCACATGTCGATGTCATTCTCCCGCATGGCCTCGGGAAGGACGAGGTCAAACTTGTCCCGCCGGATCTGATTCATCATCTCCCACCGGCGCTTGGCCTCCTGTCCGGCGACGTCCGTGGACACCACCGCGAAGAGCACGATCATCAGAATGAAACGGAGCATGGTCTGAAGGGGGGTCGAGGTTATCTTGGTCGGCTCAACCTACCGATTCGATGAAACAACTGCTCCTCAGCCTGGCCCTCATTCTGATCGCCGGGTGTGCCACATCCCAAACTGTGACGCCACCGGCTCGCTCGGGTGCTGACTCGGCCCAGGCCAGCCCGGATGACGATGACTCGCCCTTCAAGAAGTATGGGGACGTCATCACGGATGATGCCATTTCGGACGAGGGCATCATCACCGTGCACCGGGTGGATGATGACTACTTCTTTGAAGTACCCGAAGACGTGGTCGGGCGGGAGATGCTTCTGGTGAGCCGGATTTCAAAGACACCGGCCAACCTCTCCGGATTCATCAACGGCGGCAGCAAGGTCAATGAGCAGGTGGTCCGCCTGGAGCGCCGCGAGAACCAGTTGCTCCTGCGACGGATGGCCTTCTCCAGCGTCGCTCCGGATTCACTTCCGGTAGCGTTCTCGGTAGAAGCGAACAACTTCGAGCCCATCCTGATGGCGTTCGACATCGAGGCGCTTTCCCCCGATTCGTCCGGGTACGTGATCGAGGTTGGTGATCTCTTCGAATCGGACGTGCCGGCCCTGTCTGGCCTTTCCTCGGGCCAACGGACGCGGTTTCGCGTGCGCCGCCTCGACGGATCGCGCTCCTTCATCAACGAGATGAAGAGCTTTCCCCAGAACGTGAACGTGCGTCACACCATGACCTACGAGGCGGGCGAGCCGCCCTCAAACGGGGACACCGGGACCATCTCGATGGAGATGTACCAGTCGATGATCCTGCTTCCGGAACCCATGATGCCGCGCCTCACCGACCCCCGCGTGGGCTTCTTCTCGGTACGCCAGGTAGACTTCAGTCTGGATGAACTCAAGGCCGGAACGCGGTCCTACATCCGGCGCTGGAGACTTGAGCCGAAAGACCCGGAGGCCTACCTCCGCGGCGAGCTCGTCGAACCGGTCAAGCCCATCGTCTACTACCTGGATCCAGGCACACCCTCCCGTTGGCGCCCCTACTTCTGCAAAGGGGTTGAGGACTGGAATCGCTCCTTCGAGGCTGCCGGGTTCAAGAACGCCGTTCAGTGTCACGATGCCCCAGAGGATGACCCCGACTTCGATCCGGAGGATGTGCGCTACTCCACGGTGCGCTACGTGGCCAACACCACACGCAATGCGGTGGGCCCCAGCGTCTCGGACCCCCGTACGGGAGAGATCATCGAGAGCGACATCATCTGGTATCACAATCACATGCGGTCCTATCGCAACCGCTTGATGATTGAGACTGGCGCCGCCAACCCGGCCGCCCGCTCGCTGAACACGGAGGAGGAACTGATCGGTGAAACCATGCGCCAGGTCATCGCCCACGAGATTGGCCACGCACTCGGGCTCCCGCACAACATGATCGCAAGCTCCGCCTTTCCGGTGGATTCGCTTCGATCGCCGACCTTTACGTCGGAGTACGGCGTGGCCCCGACCATCATGGACTACACGCGCCAGAACTACATCGCCCAGCCGGGCGATGGCGTGACCCGTTTCGTCCGCATGATCGGGCCTTACGACGATTACGTCATCAATTGGGGCTACCGCTGGTATCCGGACATCACCTCGCCGGACGACGAAAAGGAGACTCTTGACGAACTGGTCCTCGCCAAGGAGGGGGACCGCTGGTATCGGTTCCTCTCAAGCACAGCCTTCACGCCCGACGCCCAGACCGAGGATATGGGCGATGACCCCATTCTTGCGTCCACCTACGCTGTGGCCAACCTCCAGCGCGTGGTACCCAACCTTGTGGAATGGACCTCAACGGACGGCCAGTCCTACGACGACCTCCAGGAGATCTACGGTGAGCTGCAGGGAATGTGGTCCCGCTACATGAACCACGTGGTCACCTTGATGGGAGGACTGTACGTCACGCCGAAAACCACCGACCAGGCCGGGATGATCTACGATGTAGTCCCGCGCGACCGGCAGGAGCGCGCCCTGACGTTCATTGCCGAGAACGTCTTTCAGACACCAACCTGGCTCCTCGACTCCTCGATCCTCAGGCGAATTGAGCCGGCAGGAGCTGTCGACCGGATACGGGGACGACAGGTCTCCATTCTGAACAACGTGCTGGATCCCTCCCGTCTTGCCCGGATGATCGAGGCGGAGACCATCGACGGGGCCGGATATCCACCCATGGACTTCCTGGACGACGTCCGGGCCTACGTTTTCAGCGAACTCAACGGCAACCGGCCGGTGATCGACACCTATCGGCGTGCACTGCAGCGTGCTTACGTGGAACGGATGGAGTACCTGATGACCGAGGAGCCCTCGCGCCCGGGGTTCTTCTTCGGTACAACGGTGGACCTCAGTCAGTCCGACGTTCGGCCGATGGTACGCGGGCAGCTTAAGAGTCTCGCGGCCCATGTCCAGCGGGTTCGTTCCATGGTGCGGGATCGGGCCACGCAGGTCCACCTGGACGATCTCTCGGCGCGGATCGCCGATGTGCTTGACGGAGAGGACTGATGGTCCGAGCGACCGGCGCGCCGTCGGCCGGTCGCGACCCGCTACTCACACGTTCTTGGTAGAACCCGGCTGAGGACAGGGCGGTTGTACCGGCCCAATCGATCCATCAAGCCCTGCCATGCTTCGTCTCGCCGTTCAGAAATCCGGGCGCCTCTCGGACAAGTCAATTGACCTGCTCCATCGCTGTGGCATCCGCTTTTCTCATCCCAAGGGTCGACTGCGGGCCGTCTCGGACAACTTCCCCGTCGAGATCCTCTACCTGCGGGATGATGACATCCCCGGCTACGTGGAGGATGGCGTCGCCGACATCGGCATGGTGGGCGAGAACGTCGTGCTGGAGAAGGGCGTGCAGGTGGAGACCATCCGGCGTCTCGGATTCGGACGATGCCGCCTAGCCATCGCGCTGCCCAAGGGGGATGCATACGAAGGGGTGACTTCCCTTGCCGGAAGGCACATCGCCACGTCCTACCCCAGGCTACTGGGGGATTTTCTTAGCAAGGCTGGTGTCGAGGCATCGATCCACGAGATCAGTGGCTCTGTGGAGATCGCGCCGGGGATCGGACTCGCGGACGGCATTTGCGACCTCGTCTCGACCGGATCTACGCTCCTGAGCAACGGGCTCGCGGAAGTCGAGACCGTTCTGAAAAGCGAGGCCGTCCTCGTAGGCAGCCGCAGCTTGAGCGATGAGAAGAAGGCGCTCCTCGACCGACTGTGTTTCCGGGTGGATTCGGTCCTCAAGGCGCGCGGCTACCACTATGTGCTGCTCAATGCGCCGATAGAATCTGTGGACCGCATCGCCGCACTTCTTCCTGGGATGCGCAGTCCCACGGTGGTCCCGCTGGCCGAGGAAGGCTGGGTCTCCATGCACAGTGTGCTTGATGACGACGCTTTCTGGACCGTGGTCGATCAACTCAAGGAGGCCGGAGCGGAAGGGATGCTGGTCGTCCCCATTGACAAGATGGTGATCTAGATGCGCGTCATTGACTCACCATCCAGCGAAGACTGGCCGGAGTTGATCGCACGTCCGACGCGCCCTCTGGCGGACATGGTCGAGACCGTTCGTCCGCTCATGGAGCAGGTCCGCCTGGAAGGAGACGCTGCGCTGAGGGCGCTCAGCCTTCGCTTTGACAAGGTGGCGTTGACCAACCTTGAGGCGACGCCGGAGGAATTCGCGGCTGCCGAAGAAGCGTTGGACGCTGAGTTGGCTGACGCCATCCGGCTGGCTGCCTCCAACATCACCGCGTTTCACGCTGCCCAGAAGGAGAACGTCCTTCGCGTGGAAACCATGCCTGGCGTCACGTGCTGGCGACAGAGCATCCCGATCGAACGTGTCGGGCTCTACGTCCCCGGTGGCACGGCACCGCTCTTCTCCACCGTCCTCATGCTGGGCATCCCGGCCCGGCTGGCCGGTTGTCGGGAGGTTGTGCTTTGCACGCCTCCACAGCCGGATGGGTCGATCCATCCCGCGATTCTATTCGCCGCACGTCTGGTGGGTGTGCACCGTGTATTCCGCCTCGGCGGCGCGCAGGCAATCGCCGCCCTGACCTACGGTACGGAGACCGTCCCGCGGGTCGACAAGATTTTCGGACCCGGCAACCAGTACGTCACCGCCGCAAAACAATGGGCCGGCTTGCTGGGCGTTGGCATCGACATGCCGGCCGGCCCGACGGAGGTGGCCATCCTGGCCGACGATTCAGCGAATCCTGAGTTCATCGCAGCCGACATGCTCTCGCAGGCTGAGCATGGGACGGACAGCCACGTGTTTGTAGTCCTGACATCTGCGGACCTTCGGCAACCTGTCGAGGAGGCGCTCGAGCAGCAATTGGAAACGCTCCCCCGTGCCGACACCGCACGGCAGGCGCTGTCCAACAGCGTGGTGGTCATCGAGCCGGACCTCGACGCGGCTGTCGATCTAATCAACGCGTATGCGGCCGAACACCTGATCATTGCTACCAGGAACGCTTCCGGAACAGCCTCCCGCATCGTCAACGCGGGGTCGGTCTTCGTCGGCCCCCATACCCCGGAATCGGCGGGAGACTACGCTTCCGGAACTAACCACACCCTTCCCACGGGCGGTGCCGCCCGGGCATTCTCGGGCGTCAGCCTCGACTCTTTCGTTCGCAAAGTCACCTTCCAGGAAATCAGCCCGGAAGGTCTTCGGGCCCTGGGGCCGACCGTGGAGGTGATGGCAAGAGCAGAGGAACTGGAAGGCCACGCACGCGCCGTTTCCTTTCGATTGGCTTCGCTTCCGGAAGCAACGGAAGCAACCGCTCGAACGGCCACCGTTTCTCGCCAGACCTCCGAAACGGATATCCTCATTCGCCTGAACCTGGACGGGACGGGACGCAGCGAGATCCATACCGGCCTCGGCTTCTTTGACCACATGCTGACCCAGATCGCCCGTCACGGAGGTTTGGATCTGGACATCCAGGTGCGAGGAGACCTCGACGTGGACGAACACCACACGGTGGAGGACACAGCCATTGCCCTTGGGACTGCACTGAAACAGGCGCTGGGCGACAAGCGAGGCATCGAGCGGTATGCCTTTCTGCTCCCCATGGACGAGGCGCTGGCGCACCTGGCGCTGGACTTCGGCGGGCGCAGCCACCTGG
>JABDJZ010000560.1 GCA_013003255.1 Rhodothermales bacterium | reverse complement strand
CCTCACTATCCAGTTCGGCACCGAGCAATGTCGAGGACGCAGCCGAAACCGCCAGCGCACGGCGTCCCATCAGAACCCACGCCCCCAGGTCCAGGGCCCATCCGCGGGCCAGGGTGCGCCGAGCCGTCACGCCCACCGTCCCGTAGGTCACACGCTCGCTGACCCCAACGAGCAGGCCTCCAAAGGTTCGATTGGCGTCGAACGTTGCATCACGATGGGTGCCGTGAAGGTTCAGCCGCCAATCCTGGCTGACCTGTGTGGAGAGGCGGACTCCCCGTCCAAGATCGCCGAACAAAGGCCCGGCCTCCACGGACTGCGCCGAAATCTCCGGGCCGCGGAGCAGCGCAAGAAGCATCAGGACGGCGAAGCTGCGTGTCATGCCCCAACTTAACGCGCCGCGGCGTGCCCGAACACGACAATGCCCGCCCCTGACCAGCAGGGACGGACATTGTGAGAATGGCTAAGGGTCAGTCTATTCCTATTTGCAGCTGATCCCGACGTCATCCGTCGAGAGGGCGACGACCCAGTCCGTCGTGCTGCCCGGAGCCGCGGCAGGCGTGGTTTCCTGAGTTTCTGAGGCGTCGGTTCCAAGAACGCCCCGGAAGTCGTACAGCGTGGATGGCTTGAGCGAGAGCGTACCCTGTATCTCTATTTTGGAGGGCCCGGCGTCCTTTTTCGTGATGGCTGAGTGGCCCAATACCGACCATCCGTCTCCAGCGTTGGCAATCCGGTAGAAGGCGCTGACGGCGTCCAGGCTCTCCCTCCCTATCTGAACCTCAAACTCCTGGTTGTCCGGATCATCACACTGAAGTGATGCCGTGAAGTTGTACGTGGCCAGATCCGTCGTGGACGGCAACACCAAGGTACTGCTTCCGGACAGGGGGCTTGCGATGTCGAGGGAGGTCACCTCGTTCGAGCCTACGTAGCTGGCAGACAGGGTGTACAATCCGGCATTCACGATGTCGAAGCTTCCGGACGCGCCCACCAGGGCACCCAGGGAGAAGGTGCCATTGCTCCGCGTGGATGTGGCCGTCTTGTTCATGCCCGGACCGGTGAGCCGGAATCGCAGATTCTGCGCTCCGGTGAGCCCGGAGATCTGCACCTGGTTGCCCAGCGTTCCGGAGGTGGTCAGGTTGGATCCAAAGGCATAGCTGTAGATGATGCCGTCGGCAGCGTTCCCGATGGCGCCGGTGTTGATCACGCCGTCGCCGGTGCCTCCGAGGCACAGGTCAACTTTGAGACCCGTCCCGTCCGTTTCCACGAGCGTAGATGCCACCTCATTGTTTTGGCCGTCAGCCGGCGTAAAGGCGTAGATCCGGGCGTCGACGGTCCTGCCGGCGGCGACCTCTCCGTCATAGGCCGTCCGGAGTATTTGATCAGAGGAAGTGAGTGTGATCTGGACCCCGCCGGTGCAAACTCCTGAGGACTTCGATGCGGCCCCGCCCGAAGACGCGGCTACGGCACCCACGGCCACATTGCCGTTGGCATCGGTCATCTTGAAGAACGCAGCGCCGCCAACAGCCTGATTGGTGCCATCACTGCGCTGCCGGGCAGCCGTGGGCAGAGCGGCCAAGCCGGCTCCGGAGTCGAAGCTGCGCAGCTCAATGGTCAACTGGCCCGTCAGTGGGCTGCCGGTTGCCGTCACGGGCACCGCACCCTGCGGAACGGCCACCGTGGCCGCTGCTGAAGTCTGTGAAGTGGGCTGGGTCGTAACCGTCGTGGCCTGCGTCACCGCACCGCCTGAGTCCGTGGTGGTGTTGGTGCTGCGACCGGTAGACGTACCCATGATCGACGCATTCACATCAGAACTCGTCATGCCGATGGTGAACTGCGCGTCACCGGTTTCGGTGAGTTCAAACGTCTCGCTGGTGGTGTAATAACCGTCCGCTCTTGCCGTCACGGTGAGCCCGACCGGGTTTCCCTCACTGGGGACTACTGCGTTCTGGATGCCGAAGGTCACGACACCGCTTTCGGCATCAAGATCGGTGATCGGGTCCGAGTAGGCGTCGATGAGCATGCTGGCACCCGGGCCGGAGAACGTCAGTTCGGCGGATACCAGGTTGCCGGTGGCGTTGTTGACCACGATCCCGTTGACCACCGTGTTGATGGGCTCCAGTTCGATGATCAGGTCAAATTCCTCGAAGGCGTCCTTGGCGGCATCGAAATCACAGCCGACAAGGGCCGTGGCGATCAGCAGGGGCAGCGCCAGGGTTCTGAATAGTCTCATTGTCTCTCTAAAAGCTGGTGTTCTTTGGTGCGCTGGGGCGGATCAGATGCGGATGGCCAGGCCGATGGACACGACCGGATACCACTGGAAGGACTCAAGGCCCTGGTTCAGCTTCTCCTCCTGCTCGGGCGATGCCGTCGGGGCGAGCAAACCGTCCGCCTGAAGGTCAATCGTTGGAGAGCCCGCGTAGAGCGCCCCGATATCGAACAGGAAACCAATGCGTGACTCGCCGGCCACACGACCGAATCCAAGGCCGGCGTAGGGTGCCACAGAAGAAGAGTATTCAAGCGTAGCGCCGAAGCTGCCGAGCCGGTTGGGAGCGAAGAGCTTGCCATCACAGGCACCGGCATCCCCGTCACCAAAGCAGTAGGAATCCGTGGGAAGTCCGTTGCCATTCACCTCGAAGAGGTTGGCCGTGAGGCCGCCCGTCAGGCGCAGGAAGTTGGAGAAGGGATGGAAATCCAGCATGACACCTACGGCACCAATCGTGGCATCGCCCTCCACCTCAATGGTGACCTCTTCCTCAAAGGAATCAGAGTGCGTGTAGGTCAGGTAGCTGCCGGTGGCCCGAACGGCCAGCTTGGGAGAAATCCCGTACGCGATGTTGATTCCGGGCCCAAGCGTTCCCGCGCGAACGGCGATTCCGATCTGCCCGGAAGCCGGGATGGCAGTTAGTGTGGCAAGCGCCACAAAGAGAAGGGTGCGGTTCATCACAGACAATGGCGGTTCTGATTGGGGTTTTCGGTGCTCCGTCAAAAGTCGCGCCAGCCGGTCGGCTGGGCCGGAAGGACTCGAAAACGGCTGAATAGCCCGTCGAAAGTGCTACGGACCTACTCAGACACGCGCTAATTCTTTCCTTCGGGGGACAGCGCTTTCCGCAATTCGGCCACGTCCGGGCGTTCCAGAAGTCCGGGCGGA
>JABDJZ010000526.1 GCA_013003255.1 Rhodothermales bacterium | reverse complement strand
GGGAAGGACCAGCCTCTTGATTCTCGTATCCGTTACTCCCGCGGGGAAGGCCTTCACCCTCCACCAGGCACGAACGGCACTGGCGTTGCTGGCAGGTACCTGACCCCAGTGGTGTACGCGGAGGGAGTCAACCGATTCCGTTTTCGACAACTCGATCGATCCGCGATAGACCGTCCCATATCCGCCGCGGTGCGTGGTGGCGAAGGTACGCGTATCGATGATCTCGCCGGAGTTGGCGATCCGCTGGTCAAGAGTCCGGGACCAGCGATCCCGATCCCCAAACACAGAGTCGGGAAACACCCCGGTCAGGACGCCGCCGGGCAGGACTGAACAGGTTGTATTGTCATAAGTACAGCCCGTCAGCGTTGGAACCCAGTTGCTGTCAGCCAGCTGTATCCGCGTTCCGGGCGTTGCGTTCACCCACACGTCCTGCCGCACGTCCAGGTTGCGGGGGCGGTTGCCAAGCAGGTTGATGGTGGCCAGCTGCCAACTGCCGGTCCGGTCATTCAGGTAGGCCCAGCGTCCCCTGGCGAGAACGTCACCATGGATTTCGGTGAGGTAGACACTCCAGGTCCCGTGGTTTTCGACGTCTCCCTCAATGGTCCACGCGGTTGCGCCAGCCATCGACACCACGCCGCGGTTGAGAATGGAACCCTGAATGGCGGCGTCCTCCCCTCGCACGACGAGCGAGTCTTCGTTGACGATAGCCCCTTCAAGCCGGGTACCACGGAGCAGTTGCAGCTTCGAGTTGATCGTGAGATCTCCCTGGTAGGTAACCTCCTCGCCCAAGGGAAAGTCGGGCGGGAAAGCCAGGTTGTCCGCATGGCGAATGGTCCCCGAGACGGGGCGAGCGTTTGGCCCGAACAGCAGGCCATCCGCCGTCACATCAAGGACCTGTCCTCCGAGATTCAGTGCAGCCAGGATTTCCAGTCTGCCCGTGCCGACAATGCTCCTGCCGGTCTTGGTTGTGGAGGTTGCGGTCAGGACGATGTCTGCGCTGAACGGAAAGCCGTCAGCGTGGGAAAACCGTTGGCCGTCGGACCCGTCAAGCGTCAGCAGAGAGGCTGTCCAGCTGCCTTCGTTGTGAACCGGACCCGCCACGGCGAGCGCCGCCTCCCACTGGCCGGTGTTGGTTACCGTGCCTTCGACATCGGCCGTCATTCCGGTTGCATAGCGTCCGGAGTTGTGGAAGTCACCGGTCACGGCAACCGGACCCTCCAGGTTACCCTGGTTGACAAGGTCACCGGCGATGAATGCCGGCGCGGTCCATTGCCCGAGGTTGGTCAGATCTCCGGTGGTGCCAATGGTGGCCAGTGAGACGATCGTCCCGCGGTTCGTGAGGTCGCCCTCGACGGTTGCGGCTCCGCCGGGGGTCCAGGTACCGGTGGACTCAACGGTCATTCCCGCGCAGGCCCCGGAACCGGTCACCGCTGAGGTGATCAGGACCAGTTGATCCGGGGCGGGCGGCACGCCACCTATCCACGTGTTCACGCCGTTCCAGTCTCCGCCAGAAGTTGTGGACACGACCGTATTCTCCGGTAGGAGGAGTTCTATCGACACTGTGCCGGTATCACTCATTCCAAGAGCATCCGTGGCAGTAACGGTGGCCGTGATGGTGCCGCTGACGTTGTAGGTGTGCGACGTGGTCACGCCGGATCCCGTCTGGCCGTCTCCGAAATCCCATGCGTACGTGATGGCGTCTCCTTCTGCATCCGTGGTCCCAGAGGCATCAAAGCTCACCTCAAGCGGTGCCTGGCCGGACAGGGGAGAAGCGGTGACCACTACCGTGGGCGCGGTATTGAAGCGGGCTACGGTGATGGTTGCCGTGCCGGTTGAGGAGGCACCAAATTCGTCCTCCACCGTGAGGGTCACGGCGTAGGTGCCCTCCACATTGTAGGTGTGCGTTTCCGTGCCCGCCGTGCCAGTGGTCCCGTCGCCGAATTCCCAGGCCCGGGTGATGCTGTCTCCATCTGGGTCGGTGCCCGTATGAGTGAAAGTGACTGTCAGGGGCGCCATGCCTTCGCTTGGCGAGGTGTCAAAAGACGCGCTTGGGGTTCTGTTCGGTACCCCCACATCCTGGACCGATTGGGCGGTCAGCCCACCCAGATCGGTGACAGTCAGCGTCACCGGGATGTCTCCCGCCACGTCGGTGAAGGTGTGCACCAGGGTTTCGCCAGATCCGGTCTGCCCGTCGCCGAAGTCCCAGGTGTAGGTGAGCACGTCACCTGCGGTATCTGTGGAGGCTGAGGCGTCAAAGAAGACGCTGATGGGTCTTTGGTAGTTCTGGTAGGAAAACGTGAACGAGGCGGTGGGCGCCACGTTGGCCTGGACGGTGTATGAGAGGGCCGCAGTATCCGACTCGCCATCCGGGTCGGAAACCGTCAGGCTCACGGCATAGGTGCCGGCCGTCAGGTAGGTATGGGACACGCTGGCATCAGCCGAGGAGGTGGCGTCTCCGAGATCCCACAGGTACGTCAGGGTATCGCCGTTGGGGTCGGAAGAGTCGGTTCCATCGAAGGTGACCGTCAGCGGAGCAGGCCCGGTAGTTGGATCAGCGGAAATGGCTGCGGTGGGTGCCTGATTCACGTTCAGGCCAGCCAGAACCTGGACCTCCGTGGTTGTCAGCGCCCGCCCGTAGAACCGGAACTCATCAATGGCTCCCTGGAGCGGATTGTAGGGTCCGCCGGAGTACTCGGGAATCTCGATGCCCAGCGCCAAGGGCATCGTAAACCCTCCGATTGGGCCCGCCTGGGCAGCTGATGCGACCACCGTTCCGTTAATCCAGAGCCGGTAGGTGCTGCCGTCCCAGGTCATCATGACGTGGTGCCACGATCCCGCGCCGAACGAAGAGGCGTTGTAGCTGAGGGACAGGTTGTCCAGTGTGCCGTTGTAGAGGCGCAGTGCGTAGTCAATGCCTTCACTCTTGCTGAAGAGCGTTTGTGACCCTGACGAGACGGCATCGAACCGGAAGAAGCCACCGGCCGAGAAGCCGGTGTTGGGCATGACGTCATTGCCGTGTGGAATCACCACATAGCTGCTCGTGGTGAATCCACCGATGGCGGAAGCGGCGTTGCCGGACCGGTCAGCAACGAACGAAGGTGAGCCCACAATCTGGGCGTCGCGGCCATTGCCGGAGGCATCCGCCACCGATCCGTCCATCGGCCAGTACCCGACCAGGGCGTTAGTCAGATCCTGCGCGGCCGCAGGGACGTGAACGAGGAACGAGACCCAGATAATCGCCGATAATATTCTCGACATCGCTAACCTCCTCCAGATCAATTCAGGGAACGCGACTGGTTCAGTGTGGGGACGCGCCCCCACATTTCCCGTCGGGGCGGTACCCGACCATGTGCGAGGGTATGTACCATAG
>JABDJZ010000516.1 GCA_013003255.1 Rhodothermales bacterium | reverse complement strand
ACCCGGCGCCCCGGCGACGGGCCGCGGCCGAGGCCAACGGCCAACGCCCGGGACTGATGTGAGGCCGGGTGCCGGGGTAGCGCGCTCCCAACCATAGGGGCACCCAACGCGCCGGCCGTAACGCTGGCCCGGCGCAACCCCGCTCCGCTAGAGGCATCGGGGGCGCCGTCTCAAGAAGCCCAACACAAATCAGCCAACCCTCAGCACAAATCAGAACACAATTCGGACACCCAGCCCAAAACGCGTCACAATCGCCGTTTCAATAGCTGTTAAACGTCTTTTATCACGCCTATACAGACACGCTACTACCCCGATGAATAAGCGTACTTCTGGGATCGCCGATCTCCTGACGGCAGTCCTTCTCGTGGCCATGCTTGCTGTGCCCGCCTTCATGGCGGTCGAGCGGTCTCTGTTCATTCTATAGCCCACACTTGATTTGAACTGACGACTGCGGGCTCCCCCCTCAACCTCAGCCGTCAATGACTTCCCGGGTGGAGACTGTGAGTCTCACCTGGGGGAGCGTTGTCGATGCATCCATCTCCACGGGTCCGGTCAGACGACTCGCTGCCAAAAGGCTTTCCTTATCTGGATGCCGTTCTGGCCGCGATTTGTGCCGCGATCCTGATTATTTCAATTATGCTGGCGCCCGGCGCCGAGACTCATGAACCACGCCTACCAGAAGGAACGACAACGTCAGGAAGCTTCGAAACTTCGATTCGGTGACCTTATGGTTGCATTCATGACGGCCAGCGCGCTGGCGATGACGGTGTTCATGCGCTAGTGACCGCGAGCTGGCGGCGAGGGCCGCAGCCGCTTCAAGAACCAGAATTGACCGTCCAGGTCACACAAGACCGGACTTCTCCACGCTGAGAGGTCCGGTCTTTTTGCGTTTGTGCCTCCTCGATGCCGGGGCGCCCACACAGGCAACAAAACAGACCCGCCCATAGCACGCATCCGCCGTCCGATGCGTGGGTACGCGCCATTTGCCCGACATCGCCCCTCGCCATCGGACGTCCGATCAAGACCGCCCCGACAATCCGCGCATGACAGCAGACACCCCCTGAGAAGGCCCTAAACGGTCTCGTTATCCGTGTTCGGTAGATCGCGCCTGAAAGTGTGTCGATCGCCTGCACCTAACAACGGATAACCCGTCTGCTCTCATGTACGCAGTGAACACGCCCAGCGCCAACTATGGGGACGCAAGCCGCAAGGTCTTCGTCCCGACCAGCGCACCTCGATCCAACAAGTCCACCGGACCGTCCTGGATCATCCCAGTCCTGTCCTTCCTCATTTCCGTCTTTCTGACGCTGCTCCTGGCAGCCGATGCGGTGTTTGCTCAGGGCTATTACGGCCAGGCAGATGTCAAGGTGGAGATTGAGAGCAACCGTGAGCGGGCCGAGAACGGCCAGATGGTTGAGTTCACAATCACGGCCACCAACCTTGGGCCTGCGGCAGCGCCGCAGGTTTGGGTGTGGTTCGATACGTATGACACGGACCAGTGCTTCGAGCCGACGGAAATCACCGATGGCTACGGAAACGTCACACCGGTTGCGTATGGTCAGCACCTGCCATT
Organism: Rhodothermales bacterium; assembly: GCA_013003255.1. GTDB lineage: Bacteria > Bacteroidota > Rhodothermia > Rhodothermales > UBA10348 > JABDJZ01. The sequence continues at coordinate 2,759 of JABDJZ010000516.1, read as the reverse complement.
CAAGTGGGGTGCCAACCTGGGAGCGCCCACGCCAAGTGGAAACGACTGGATCTTTGCCTCCGAGACCTTCAAGGTCAAGGGCAAAGTGGTCTGTGATCCCAAGTTCTGGTTCAGCGGAAACGCGCGAATCACGGAGATCAACGGAGCCGTGGATCCGGACCTTTCTAATAATGGGCCTGCCGTTGCTGAGGTGCACAACACAAAGGCAGACCTGAATCTTGAGGTGTTTCCGACGCGGGCGCGGTTGGTGAAAGTCGACGAGGGCTCACGTTTCGATCTGGATACCGGCGCCGCTCTCGCTCCGCTGGATGCGCTTGCCGACCTGCGCCTGCTTGAGCAGGGCGCCGGCCAGGCCGGTCTGAAGAATCCGGGCAACAGTTCTGCTCTCCTGGCCCAGGTGGCGAAGTCTTTCGAGGAGATCAGCTTCGCCGACATTGCGGACGCCAGCTTTGCCGCGAGCAACCTGAGCGGAGTCGACCTCGAAGATGCATTCATCGTCCGGTCCACCGAGGGTGACTACTTCAAAGTGGGTCACGTCGCTCTGGGTAGCGGCACCATGACTTTCGAATACGAGCAGCTCTTCGAAACCGAGCCCAAGCCCAAGGAAGACATTCGCTTCCGCGTCAAGCTGACCAACCTCGGCCCGGATCGCTCGCGCAACATTAAGGTGCTCATTGAGGAAGATGACCCGCACGGGTGTTTCGTTCCCTCGATGTCCCTCAACCCCGCTACCACTTCCGGTGTCGCGGTCCCGGTCAACCCGTTTGGCCCCATGAACGCGCATTTGTCGCTCGAAGACCATGCAACCTACTACCCGTTCCCGGTGGTATGGAAGCTGACGCTCGTCAGGCCCGACGGTCCGCACAAGGACATCTTCGACATGGAGTTCGTCGAGATCTCCGGTACGATTGCCTGTGGCGATGACTTCGGCATCAAGGCCAAGGTCATCGACGAGGGCACCGCTGCCGACCACTCGCCGCAGGGCTACGTGTCGGCCACGGTTGAGGGTGCCGGCAACGCTGACCTTCAGATCACCAAAGAGGTGGTCTCGTTCGACGCCGACAAGGACCGCGGCGTGGTTGAGTTCGTGATCAAGGTGAAAAACATCGGGCCGGATCCGGCCACCTGGGTGCGGATCAAGGACATCTACGATCCCAACAAGATGACCTTTGATCGTGCCTACTGGAATCACGACGATGAGCAGTTTGCGTTCACGCCGCCCACGCAGGCTGATCCGTCTGGTCCGGACGTGCTCCCAGACGAGCACATCGCACTCTGGAAGATCAACAAGATCCTTCGCGGCGAGACCCGCGAGCTACGGATCAAGTTCTTCTGCGACATCAAGGATGACCTCGTGAACACGGCCATGCTGGCCCACGTGGACCAGTTCGATACCAACCCGGACAACGACATGGACGTTGCCACGGTGGTGAAGCTGGACTTTGGTGATGCACCGGCGCCCTACAAGACGCTTCTTGAGGACAACGGTGCTCGCCATCGCCTCATTCCCGGTGGACCGATGATGGGCGAGCTTGTCGACGTCGACAATGACGGAGTCCCTTCTGACGAAGGCCTTGGAGACGACGATCTCGACGGAACGGATGACGAAGACGCTCTGGAGCGCATAGAGCCCATCGTCCTTGTGGCAGGCACCGACTTCACCTTCGATCTGCCCTATTCCGCTCCAAACGACGATGCGCTTCTGAACATCTGGGTCGACTTCAATGACGACGGCGACTGGGACGATTGGGGAGAGCACCCTGTGCACAACCAGGTGCTGCCCCAGTCACTGACCCGTGTCACGGCGAGTGTGACGATCCCGGTTCTCCCGACCTCGGTGAACACCAAGCAGACCTTCATGCGATTCCGCATCTGCTCCAACAACATGGAGTGCAACGCCTACATCGGCCAGGCCGAGGATGGTGAGGTAGAGGACCATCAGGCAGAGATTCAGTCCCTGGACTTCGGCGATGCAAAGACAAAGAACCAGACGCTACTGAAGAACAACAGTGACGGCGCCCGTCATCCAATTACCGGCCTCTTCCTTGGCGAGATGATCGACTCGGATCCCAACGGCCAGCCAACAGCTGAGGCCGACGGAGACGACACCGACGGCGATTTCGACGGAAACGGCGATGACGATGACGGTATCGAATTCCTGATCCGTGATGCTCACGGGAAGGAGTCCATCTACAGTTCTGCCGGAAACTCGCTCGTTGCCACTGTGGCGGGCAACCAAGGCGGATACCTGAATATCTGGTTTGACTACGACGACGACATGGTCTTTGAGGCCACGGGGGACTTCCAAACCAACGAGCATGTGGTGGACGACCTCTGGGTGAACCCCGGCCAGAACCTGGTCGAGTTCACGACTCCGACCTTCGTTGGAGATCTCCCAGTCAACGCCAATGCACGCTTCCGTCTCTGCGCTAAGCCTGATGAATGCGACATTCCAACCGGAAAGGCCAAGTCTGGCGGTGAGGTGGAGGACTACGTGGTTTGCCTTCTCCCGGAAAACACAGACCTGATCGTCAAGTCCGACGGGCAACTTGGGTCAGTTACTCTGGAGGGCGAAGGTCAGGCTGAACGCATCTTCATCCGCAACAAAGACGGGGATACGCTCTTCCGTGATCGTCCCGCGCACCTGGATGGCGCGCCAGACCACAATAATGCTCGCCTGACCATCATGGGCACCAAGGCGGACGACAACCTGTTTGTTGATCCGGATGCCATCCCCATCGGTACGCTCATGGCGATGC
>JABDJZ010000507.1 GCA_013003255.1 Rhodothermales bacterium | reverse complement strand
CTGGACGGCGTGCTGATGTTCGAGAACACCGGGTCGGCGACCATGCCGACGTTTGAGGCGCGAGGAGCCCTGGATATTCCTACGCCTGTGCTGGCCGCGCCGGAGTTCGCCGACCTGGATGGCGATGGGGATGAAGACCTCTTTGTGGGAGGCGTCTCGGGTGGGTTGTATTACTTTGAGCGTCGGTGAGTCTGGCGGCTGGGCTGGCGGCCGGGCTGGCGGCTGGGCTGGCGGCTGGGCTGGCGGCTGGGCTGGCGATTGGCCTTCAAGTCGCTCCTGATTGGCCCCGCTCGTGGAATCAGAGGGGAATTTCCCACTTAAAACAGGTTCGAAACCCGCTCGAAGTAGGATATCGGCGGGCGATTCCGCTTAGGTGAACTTGCGCAGCCTCGCGGAGTGGGAAACGGGCGGCATTTTCCACTCGGGCGACCCCAGGCGGTCCCGTAATACCCGACGCCGCGCCCCATGGCCCCTGCGCTACCGCCTCGCCGCAGCCGCGAGCCGCCAATCCGCCGCCAAACCACCAACCCAGCCCGCCTACCTCAACTCCTCAACCGCCGCGCCAACTGCTGCGCCCGCTCTGCATCCGTCGGCTCCGGCGTCAGCAACGCCGCATCGATCCGCGCCGCCTTGGTCTGCGGGTCAGCAACACCGTTGGCGGCTTCCCAGACCTCGTGCGTCACGATGGCCTCAAGATTCTGGATGCGGCGAACCAGATCCTGGTTCTCCACCTGCAGCGCCTGGTAGGACTTCTCCAGTCCCTCCGTTGAAGCGCCGAGCTTGGCTGTTTTCTCCTTGAACTTCAGCCATTCCTTGAAGGAAGCGGCAGCAATGCCGGCGAGGGGAATCCAGACCCAGGAAAAGGCAAACAGGTAGCCGAAAAAATTGTCCATCGGGGAGGGAATGTTGACCGACTCGCTACTACGGAGCCTCAGCCCTGAGGGTTCATGGTTTACCTTGCCGCATCCACCGTTTCGCACCCTGCAAGCGGAGGTCGCGGCCCCCGTGGCCGGGGCTCAAGGACCCTCCCGGAGCATCACCACACCTCAAATACCGCATGGCCGAACAAAGAATTGCCGTCGTTGATCTGGGATCCAACACGGGTCGGCTGGTGGTATTCCGGATTCTACCGGACGACGGCTGGTTCTTGGAGGACGAGATCCGCGAAGTAGTTCGGCTACGCGCAGGAATGACAGAGGCCGGAATGGCGGCGAGTGCCATTCAACGGGGCATCGCCGTACTTCGCCTCTTCCGCCGCTTCTGCGACAGTGTCGGCGTGCAGACGGTCATAGCGACGGCCACTTCCGCTGTTCGGGATGCCGCCAACGGTGCCCAGTTCCTCGAACGCGCCCGGGAGGTGTCGGGATGGGATCTCGAGGTGCTTACCGCCGAGCAGGAGGCGCGCTACGGTGCCGTGGGCGCGTTAGGGGAGGTGCCTATGGAGAACGGCCTGGTGGTTGACATCGGCGGCGGAAGCGCGCAGGTCAGCCGCGCCGTTGACGGGGTTTGGGTCGAGGGAGTCTCGCTTCCGTTGGGCGCTCTTCGTCTGACGGAGATGTTCTTGACTGCAGATCCACCGACCGGCGAGGAGATCGATGCCCTCCGAAAGCACGTTCGCCAAGAACTGGCCACCGTGCCCTGGCTGAAGGAATTGCAGGCAGACGAAGGGCTCGCGGGTCTCGGTGGGACGATCCGCAACCTGGGCTACATGCAGCACGCCCATCTGGGCTGGCCACTCCCGACGCTGCGCGGCTTTTCGGTCTCGCGCGCGCGCATCGACGAACTGATTGAGGGGATGGTGTCGGTGCCGCTGGCAAAGCGCGCCCGGCTGAAGGGCTTGAACCCGGATCGTGCCGACATCCTTCCGGCAGGGGCGATAGTCCTGCAGGAACTCATGCAGGCTACCGCGGCTACAGAGGTTCAGACCTCGGTAAACGGGTTGCGGGAGGGGCTGCTGATCAACCACCTCCACGACGGAAATCCGCCGACCGGTAACGCCCTTCGCGATCACTCTGTGCGCTCTCTGGCCAACCGGTATGGGCTCATGTGGGACCACGCAGAACGGGTCCGCTTTCTGGCGGGACGGCTGTTCGATGACCTGCAGCCTCGACACGGGTTTGGCTCCGAGGCCCGCCAGCTGCTGGAGGCCGCCGCCATACTTCACGACGTCGGGACCGTGCTGGGATACCACGACCACCATCGCCACTCTGCCTTTCTGGTCAGTCTGAACGGGCTGCCGGGATTCACCGCCCGCGAGACGGCCCTGATCGCCCTTCTGACCCGGTATCACCGGAAAGGCACGCCCACCCGAGGTGTCTACCGACGCGTGCTGCGGGACGATGACCTCAAGATGCTCCGGTGGCTTTCGGCCTTTCTACGGGTCGCCGAGTACTTGGAGCGAGGGCGCAGCGGAAACGTGCGGGACGTGGAGGTCACGGACTGGGGTCGACGCGGGCTTGAGCTGGATGTGGTGGCATCCGGAGATGCGGCGGTCGAGCAGTGGGATACCGAGCGACAGGCGCTACCGCTGCTGGAGGCGGTCTGCGGGACGCGTGTCCGGGTGCTGGTTACCTGAGGCCTCGTGTCGGGACGGGACGGCGGCATCCGGCTACTGGTTACCTGAAGCCTGCAGCACAGACCGGACGGCGGCACGGTAACTTCGCCCAACAGGGACAGTGGCCCCACCCAGATCTAGCTCTGTCGACGAACGCCGCTGGACAGCACCGGCGCGAACCACGAATGAGCGGTGCACGCGAATGAAGCCTGCCGGCTCGAGGGTATCGGCCAGTTCACCGAGCCGAGCCTTGGTCAGGTGCCGTCCGCTTTCGGCGTGCACTTCCACGTAGTCACCGGCGGCTTCGAGGTGTGTGATGGTGCCGGGGTCCAGCCTCATGACCTGGCGATCGACCAGGATTTCGAGCGGCTCCGGCGCGGACCGCTCCAGTGCCGATTGAAGGGCGCGCGCAGTA
>JABDJZ010000485.1 GCA_013003255.1 Rhodothermales bacterium | reverse complement strand
GCTCTTCCCAGCCTTCCGGCTTCTCGATCAGCGGCTTGCGGGAGAACCGAAGCTTGCCGTCAGGGCGAACCTCGATGAGTGACACTTTGACCTTGTCGCCAACCTGCATGTAGTCCTCGACCCGCTCTACGAAGCCGTAGTCGAGTTCGGAGACGTGCAGAAGACCTTCCTTGCCAGGCATGATCTCGATGATCGCGCCGAAGCCTTCGACCTTGCGGACCGTGCCTTCGTAGATCTCGCCCTCTTCGGGGACTGTCACGATACCCTTGATGATCTCAAGGGCTGCGGCTGCATCAGCCTCGTTGGTGGCGGCCACCGTCACGATGCCAACACCATCCTCTTCAGAGATGTCCACGGACGTGTTGGTGTCACGCTGGATGCCCTGGATGATCTTGCCACCTGGGCCGATCACCGCTCCGATGAAGCTGGAATCGATCGTGATCTGGGTCAGGCGCGGAGCGTACGCGGACAGCTCCGGACGAGGCGCATCCAGCGTCTGGTCCATGATATCAAGGATGTGCAGACGGCCCTCGCGAGCCTGCATCAGCGCCTTGGACAGCAGCTCGCGGGACAGGCCGGCGATCTTGATGTCCATCTGGCAGGCCGTGATACCATCGCGGGTACCGGTGACCTTGAAGTCCATGTCGCCGAGGTGATCCTCGGTTCCGAGGATGTCGCTGAGGACAGCTGCCCGGTCGCCTTCGGCGATCAAGCCCATCGCAATACCGCTGACCGCCTTCTTGAGCGGAACACCGGCATCCATAAGCGCCATCGACCCCGAGCAGACTGAAGCCATAGAGCTGGAGCCATTGGACTCGAGCACGTCGCAGTTCAGACGGATGGTGTACGGGAACTCCTCGGACGGAGGCAGCATGGGCAGGAGCGCACGCTCGGCCAGCATCCCGTGCCCAATCTCACGTCGGGAAGGCCCGCGGAGGAACTTGACTTCACCAACAGAGAAGGGCGGGAACCAATAGTGGAGGAAGAACCGCTTGTCCGTGTTGTCGAAGATCTGATCGACCGGCTGGACATCTTTGGACGTACCAAGCGTCACCTGCGAAATCACCTGGGTCTCACCGCGGGTGAAGGTGGCCGAGCCATGAACACGCGGCAAGTAGCCGGTTTCGGTCCAGATGTCACGCACCTGATCCAGACTACGACCATCAATTCGCTTGCCTTCGTCCAGGATCATGTCCCGAATGGCCTTCTTCTCGACGTTTCCGGCCGCTTCCTTGATGTGTCCGGCCGTCCAGCCTTCAGCGGTCTCGCTGACCGCATCGTCACCCGATCCAAGCAGAGCTTCGACAGCCTTAGCCTTGATGGCGTCGACTCCGCCATAGAACGTAGCCTTGTCGTAGGGTGCGCGGACATGGGCAGCAAAGTCGTCAGAGACGAGCTCTGCCACACGAGCTTCCACACCTTCAGGCAGTGCCCGTGGGGTGAACTCAAAGGGTTCAGCTCCACCAGCGTCAGCCAGCAGGTCGTGCTGAGCTTGACAGAGCTTCTTGATGGCTTCGTGGGCGAGGTCGAGTGCTTCCAGCATATCTTCCTCGGAGACCTCGTCCATCTCGCCTTCCACCATCACGATGGCGTCAGCTTTACCGGCGACGACGAGGTTGAAGTCAGTGCCTTCAAGCTCGGTGAACGACGGGTTGATAACGAATTCACCATCGGCGCGGCCGACACGAACCTCAGCGATCGGCCCGTCATACGGAGCTCCCGCGAGCATCAACGCTGCTGAGCAACCACATGCCGCGACGACGTCCGCGTCATACTCGGGGTCAGCAGACATCACGGTTGCGATGACCTGAACCTCGTTAAAAAAGCCGTCCGTAAACAGCGGGCGAATGGCGCGGTCAATCAGACGCGAGGTGAGCACCTCCTTGTCCGTCGGGCGGGCCTCACGCTTGAAGAACCCCCCGGGGATCTTTCCAGCGGCTGAGAAGCGCTCGCGGTAGTCCACCGAAAGCGGAAACCAGTTCTGGCCCTCCCGCACCGACGTGGCCATTGTCGCGGTGCAAAGCACCATGGTGTCGCCCATCCGGGCAACAACGGAACCGCCGGCCTGCTTGGCGAGGCGTCCGGTTTCCAGCGTGATTGTCTTTCCTGGCGCGAACTCTACTTCGCGCTTGTGTCCATTTGCCATGGAGTCTGTTCCTCTAAGGGTATTCTTTCTTTTCTACTTCCTGCGCAACGCCCGCTGTGTTTTGGGGCAGGCGTACATACAGTAAGCGACATCCCCCGATGGAAGATGTCGCTGACGTTTCCGCTACTTACGGATTCCGAGTTCGGCGATGACGGTACGGTACCGGTCAATCTCCTTGTCCATCAGGTAGTTGAGCAGCCGACGGCGCTTTCCTACCAGCTTAAGCAGTCCACGACGGGTCGAGTGATCCTTCGGGTGCCGCTTGAGATGCTCTGTGAGTTCGCTGATTCTAGTGCTGAAGATGGCGATCTGGACCTCGGCCTTGCCGGTGTCCTTGGTTGATTCGCCGAACTTCTCGATCAGCTGTTCTTTTCGTTCGCTTGAAATCATGGTCCGCTCCAGATTATTCCATGCTAGAGTAGGCCGGGCGTAGGTGAGTCCGCGTCTCGGATCTCACTTCCGCAACCCCTTGTGAGAGTTACAGAATCCCGCTTAATCGGGCTATAGTACGCCGGTCAGAATGTGCCTGCAACGCGCCTCGTCCAGCTTCAGTTGCTCGACCAGGGACTCCAGACCGTCAAATCGCTGCTCATCGCGCAATCTTTCCCGGAACTCCACAGTCAGCACGTCCCCGTAGAGGTCCCCCTCAAAATCAAACAGGTGCACCTCCTGCCTCTGGCGGCCGCCGTCAAAGGTGGGCCGGGTGCCCACGTTCATCATGCCGCCCGCCAGATCCTCCTCCCCACGGCGAACCGTAACCGCATAGACTCCTGGAAGAGGGATGATCTTTCGGTGCGCCACGGCCTGCAGATTGGCGGTGGGGTAACCGATGGTTCGTCCCCGCTTGTCACCATCCACCACCAGACCACGCCACCGGTACGGTCGCCCCAGCAGGTTTGCGGCCAGGGCCACGTCGCCGGTCTCGGAAAGCGCACGCCGGATGGACGATGAGGACACGACGTGTGCATCAACCAGCTGGGCGGGGATGATCTCGACGTCAAACCCAAGTTCCGGCCCCAATTGCTCCAGCAATTCCCGGTTGCCGCGCCTGCCGGCACCAAATCCGTGGTCATATCCGATTACGATGCAACCGGCACCCACCTGGCCGACCAGGATGCGCTCGACGAACTCTTCAGCGGGCATCTGGGCCATCTTGCGGTCAAACGGGAGGATGACCGTTTCGCGGACTCCGAACGTTGAAACCAGCGCGGCCCGCTCAGCCGGCGTAGTCAGCAGTCCGACCGGTTCGCCGGAAACGATTTCACGCGGGTGGGGATCGAAGGTGAGCAGGACCGGGGGTGCGTCACGCTCGCCTGCACGCTCAACCAGGAAACTCAGGATGGCCTGATGTCCCCTGTGAACGCCATCGAACGATCCGATGGTGACCACGGCTCCCCGCTGGCGATCACCCATCCTGCTGCTCCTCCAATGCCGCCAGAAGGTCGTTCAGATCCCAGGCGTTCGATACGTCATAGTCACCGATGGCCGTTCGTCTGAGCCGGACCAGGTGTCCGCCTACGCCGAGTTCAGCACCCAGATCGTGCGCCAGCGAGCGGATGTAGGTCCCCTTGGAACATGCCACGCGGAAATCCACATCGGCACCACGACGCTCGCCAATTTCGAACGCATCCACGCGGACCGAACGCAGCGGGAGTTCAACATCCTCTCCTCGGCGGGCCTTCTTGTATAGCCGCTCTCCCCCCACTTTGATGGCGGAGTACGAAGGCGGTCGCTGTTCAATCAAGCCTGTAAACGGGCGGGTCGCGGTCCGGATATCGTCGTCCGACAGGTGGTCGGTATCCTTCCGCTCGGTAACCTCCGACTCGGCGTCATAGGACGGCGTGACCTCGCCGAGACGGATGGTGCCTTGGTAGACTTTGTCCTGCCCCATGAATGCTTCCATGGACTTGGTGGCGCGACCCACGAGGACAATCAGCAGACCGGTTGCCATGGGATCCAGCGTTCCGGCGTGCCCCACTTTGCGAACGGGCACGCGGTGGCGGATGCGCTTGACCACCCCGAATGACGTGATTCCCACGGGCTTGTCCACCAGCAGGACAGCCGCGTCCCAGGTGTCAGACAGCGAAGTCCTGCCGAACACCGGCGGCAGCTGCGGGATGTTACTCGTGCTCCCGGCTGCTTCGCTCATCCCGGATCTTTTCGAAAAGGTCTTCTATTCGCTGCGCCTGGTCGAGCGTGCTGTCCAGGAAAAAGCGGATCTCCGGGACCTTCTTCAGTTGATGTCGAATGCGACTCGCGAGCGATTTGCGGATTCGGGGCTGCAATTCCTCCAGGCGCTCGAAAGAAGCCTGCTGCAGCGCGGGGCTATCGCCGAGGACGCTGACGTAGGTGTAGACTATTCCAAGATCCTTCGTAACGCGTGTGCCGGTGACCGTAACCATGCCCTGCAACTGCTCGGCATAGTCGGTGACCAGAAGTCCCGCTATCTCGCGTTGTAACAGGCGCGCGACGCGCTCGGTTCGAATGCTCATCCTACCAGCTGTTTCGCACGGCGCTCAGACCGCGGGTGCCTCAGGCTTCCAGGGTTCGGCGGGTCTCCACGATCTCGTAGGCCTCGATCTGATCTCCGACCTTGATGTCGTTGAAGTTCTCGATCCCCATTCCGCACTCGTACCCGTTGGTCACCTCACGGACGTCGTCCTTGAAGCGCTTCAGGGAAGCGAGGCTGCCCTCGTAAATCACCACGCCTTCGCGGATGAGATGGACACGATCGGAGCGTCGGATCTTCCCTTCCACCACGTAGCAACCGGCGACGGTTCCGACCTTCGGGACCTTGAAGATCTCCCGGACTTCGGCCGTGCCGAGAATGCTCTCGGACCGCTCCGGTGACAGGAGGCCTTCCAATGCATCGCGGACTTCCTCGATGGCATTGTAGATGACCGAGTACAGCCGGATGTCAATCTCCTCCTGCTCAGCCAGCGCGCGCGCCGTCGGTACCGGGCGGACCTGGAATCCGATGATGATGGCATCAGAAGCGGACGCCAGCATGATGTCTCCATCGTTGATGGCGCCGACGCCCTTGTGAACGATGTTCACGGCCACCTCTTCGGTGGAAAGCTTCAGCAGCGAATCAGCCACGGCCTCTACAGAGCCACCCACATCG
>JABDJZ010000481.1 GCA_013003255.1 Rhodothermales bacterium | reverse complement strand
CTTCTCCTGGACGAACCCACCACCGGGGTTGATGCCGTATCGCGGCAGGAATTCTGGGACGTGCTGACCGGCCTTCGCGAGTCCGGTCTCACGGTGCTGGTGTCCACACCCTACATGGATGAGGCGGCGCGGTGTGATCGCGTAGCGCTGATTCAGGATGGTCAGATTCTGGAGATCGATACACCCGCTGGCATCGAGGCTTCCTTTCCGAGGCCGCTCCTGGCGGTCAAGACGGGAGATCGGCTTCGGACGCGTCGCGCTCTTGAGGCCTTCAAGTGGGCGCATTCGGTCTACCCCTTCGGCGAGGAGTTTCATTTCGCTGACGCCCGCGACCACACATCGGAAGACGAGATTAGACAGTGGTTAGAGGACGCCGGCATCCACGGGGCTGAGGTGTCTCGCATAGCGGCCGGGATTGAAGATGTGTTCATGGATCGCATGCAATCGATGGGTACGGCGTGATCGACGCGGTCGCCATACCCGGATCCGCTGACCTCGGAGGGACAGCCCAAGAGGCCATCCGTTGCCGTGATCTGACCCGGAAGTTCGGCGACTTCACGGCCGTGGATGCTATTTCCTTCTCGGTTGCCCAGGGCGAGGTGTTCGGCTTCCTCGGCGCCAACGGGGCAGGCAAGACCACGGCCATCCGGATGCTGACCGGATTGCTCAGTCCCACCTCAGGTGAGGCGCAGGTGGCAGGCGTGGACGTAGCCCGTGACCCGGAAGCCGTGAAGCGCTCCATCGGCTACATGAGCCAGCGGTTCTCGCTGTATGAGGACTTGACCGTGCGGGAGAACATTGAGTTCTACGGAGGCATCTACGGTATCGAGCGCGCCGAGCTGCGGGAGAAGACTACCGCACTGATTGCGCGCCTGGGCCTGGGATCCGACGCGGACAGCCTGGTCCGCTCCCTGCCACTGGGCTGGCGGCAGAAGATTGCATTCTCGGTGGCCGTCCTGCACGAGCCATCGATCGTATTTCTGGATGAGCCCACCGGAGGAGTGGACCCCATCACGCGACGGCAGTTCTGGGACCTGATGTACGAGAAGGCCGAGGAGGGCGTCACAGTCTTCGTCACGACACACTACATGGACGAGGCCGAGTACTGCGACCGGGTTTCGATCATGGTGGACGGGCGGATTGACGCCATTGGAGCGCCCGCAGCGCTCAAGGCGGAGCATGGTGTGGCCAGCATCAATGACCTGTTTGTCAGGCTGGCCCGGGGCGGAAAGCGGGGGGACGGATGAGGGCATTCCGGGGATTCATCATCAAGGAGTTCCTCCACATTTTCCGCGATCGAAGGACGCTGGTGATCCTTTTCGGGATGCCGGTGATCCAACTGATGCTGTTCGGTTTCGCCATCCGCAACGAGGTAGAGGACGTACGAATTGCCGTAGTCGACTGGGCGCAGGATCCGGTCTCCGAGGCGCTGATAGATCGTATCGACGCCTCGCCGTACCTGCGTGTGGTGCCGGGAATCAGGCATGGGCAGATCGAGCAGGCGTTCCGGCGGGGTGAAGTCAAGGTGGCGGTGGTCATTCCGCGGAATCTGGCGCGCGATCTGGCGGTCAGTGCGGGCAGTGTCTCCCTTGCCGGCGCCGCGCCGGATGACATCCAGGTCGCTGCCCGGGCCGGGCCTCCACCAGCTCTCCAGGTCATCACGGATGCCACCGACCCGAACACGGCCAGCACTGTCCTGGCGTATCTCACCGCGGTGGTGGGCTCGTACCAATTGGAGCTCGTCCAGGGGTCCGGGGGCAGCCTCAATGCCGGCATCGGAATGGAGTCCCGCATGCGGTTCAATCCCGAACTCCGGAGTGTGGTGCTGTTCGTACCGGGGCTCGTGGCCCTGATCCTGATGCTGGTCTGTGCCCTGATGACCTCCATCACCATCACGCGGGAGAAGGAGATCGGCACGATGGAAATCCTGCTGGTCTCCCCGCTGCGCCCCGGCCTGATCATCATCGGTAAGGTGATGCCCTACCTGGCGCTCTCGCTGGTCAACGTCATCACCATCCTGATTCTGGCCTCGCAGGTATTCGGGGTTCCGATTCGGGGATCGCTCACCCTGCTGCTGGCTGAGTGCTTCCTGTTCATTCTGTGTGCCCTGGGTCTGGGAATCTTCATTTCGACCAGGACCTCTTCCCAGCAGGTGGCGATGATGGTCTCACTGGCAGGTTTGCTGTTGCCGACCGTGATCCTGTCCGGGTTCATCTTCCCGATTGAGAGCATGCCGGATCCGCTTCAGGTGGTCAGCCACATCGTGCCGGCCAAGTGGTTCTTGAGAATCATCCGCGGCATCATGATCAAGGGCGTGGGTCTGGAAGCCATTTGGCAGGAGACTCTCATTCTGGTCGGAATGACCACGGTATTCCTGGCGGCGTCGGTGAAGGGCTTCAACGTGAGGCTGAGCGGCTGATGCGGACCATCGCCATCATACTCAGGAAGGAGTTTCGGCAAGTGTTCCGGAACCGGGCCATGCTGCCCATCCTGTTTGTGATGCCGGTTGTCCAGCTGCTGGTCCTTTCGTTCGCAGCCACATTCGAGGTGCGCGAGACTCCCATCAGCATCGTGGATCTCGATGGGTCACAGGCATCCCGGACGCTGGTCTCCCGACTTGATGCCTCGCCCTGGTTCGAGGTCTCCACGGTTCTCGGAGATCCGGAAGCCGGACTACTGCGCGGCGATGTCGGCATGGTCCTTCGCATTCCCCGGGATCTGGAGCGGGACCTCGGCCTGGGCACCCGGCCGGTCATCCAAATGATCCTCGATGCAGAAGACGGCGCCACAGCCGGGATCGTCCAGTCCTACGCCTCACAGGTGATCAACGCGCACGGCGCAGCGTTGACTTCGCGATCAGCCGGCATCCGGATCGAGCCTCGGCATTGGTTCAATCCGAATCTTGAGTACACCACCTTCATGGTGCCCGGGATTCTGGTGCTCCTGGTCACGATGATCGGGACGTTTCTCTCGGCCATGAACGTGGTGCGCGAAAAGGAGATCGGGACCATCGAGCAACTCAATGTCACGCCGATCAAGCGGTATCAGTTCATCACGGCCAAGCTGCTTCCCTTCTGGGTCATCGGGATGGCCGAATTGGCCATCGGGCTGGTCATCGCCCGGCTGGTCTTCGACATCCCGATGCTTGGAAGTCTGTGGGCGGTCTTTCTCCTGGCAGGACTCTACCTCCTGGTGATGCTGGGCTTCGGCCTCTGGATCTCCACCGTGACGGAGACGCAGCAGCAGGCCATGTTCGTGGCGTGGTTCATCATGGTGGTGTTCATCCTGA
>JABDJZ010000464.1 GCA_013003255.1 Rhodothermales bacterium | reverse complement strand
GTATCTGGGAGACCATGCAGCGCCTCGTCGATGGCAAGCGTCGGGATTCTCCGCCCATTCAGGCTGGTCCGGTAATGGAGGAGACCCGGTAGGATCGCCGCTCGAGGCTTTTCTGGGCCTTGGTCCGGGGTTCCGTAGATTGCACCCCGCAACGTCGACTCTGTCGCCGTTCGCGCCACGTACCCAGCCCGTATCTCGCCTCCTATGTCTGCATTCGCCACTACCCGGGCCGACTCCGGGAAACTGCTCGTCCTGACTCCCGGTCTCGGAGCGGTCGCGACCACCTTCATGGCCGGTGTCGAGGCCGTCCGCCACGGGCTCGCGGCACCTATCGGGTCCCTCAGCCAGATGCAGACCATCCGGATCGGTCCCCGGTCCGAGGGCCGGAATCCCTTCATCCGCGACCTGCTGGACCTGGCGCCGCTGGAGAATCTGGAATTCGGCGCCTGGGATGTCTTCGGTGACGATGCGTACGAGGCGGCCGTTCGCGCCAACGTGCTGCGTCCGGACCACCTTTCGGGTGTGAAGGACTACCTGTCCTCCATCAAGCCGATGTCGGCGGCCTTTGAGCAGAAGTACGTCAAGCGTCTCAGCGGACCCAACGTGAAGGAGGCGGCGAGCAAGTATGACCTCGCCCAGATGCTGCGCGAGGACATCCGAAATCGCATGGCGGAGACCGGTGCCAGCCGGGCGGTCATGGTGTGGTGTGGTTCGACGGAGGTATATCTCCGTCCCGCACCCTGTCACGCGGACATGGATGCCTTTGAGAAGGGCCTGCGCGACAGTGATGACGCCATCTCGCCGTCGCAGCTCTACGCGTACGCCGCCATCATGGAAGGCGTGCCATACGCAAACGGTGCCCCGAACCTGTCAGCCGACATTCCGGCGCTGGAGCAACTGGCCCTGGAGCGTGGTGTCCCGATTGCCGGCAAGGACTTCAAGACGGGCCAGACCCTCATGAAGACCATCCTCGCCCCGGGGATGAAGGCCCGCATGCTCGGAATCAATGGTTGGTTCTCGACCAACATTCTCGGAAACCGTGACGGCGAGATTCTGGATGACGAGTCCAGCTTCCGCGCCAAGGAGGTTACCAAGTCGGCGGTGCTCGACACGCTGTTGCAGCCAGAGATCTACCCGGACCTCTACGGTAAGCTTTACCACAAAGTCCGCATCAACTACTACCCGCCCCGCGGGGACGAGAAGGAGGGGTGGGACAACATCGACATCTTCGGCTGGATGGGATACCCCATGCAGATCAAGGTCGATTTCCTTTGTCGCGACTCCATTCTGGCCGCGCCGATCGTGCTGGACCTGGCGCTGTTCCTTGACCTGGCCGGTCGTTCTGGACGCTCGGGCATCCAGGAGTGGCTTTCCTTCTACTTCAAGAGTCCGCACGTCGGCGTGGGCCACGTGCCTGAGCACGACCTCTTCATTCAGCACTTCCGCCTGAAGAACACGCTGCGGGTGCTCGCGGGCGAAGAGCCCGTAACCCACCTCTCCGAGAATTACGAGGCGAACCTCGACACGCCGTGACCCAGCGACCGGACAAGGTCGGTGTAATCCTGGCGGCGGGGTTTGGCTCAAGACTGGCGGGCGGCGATGCCGAGGCCTCGCCAAAACCGCTGATCGAGGTGGGCGGAACGTCCCTGATCCTGAGGGCCATCCGAGGCCTCGGTCTGGCAGGGTGTGATCGCGTGGTTGTGGTTCTGGGCTTTGAGTCGGACGGCATCCGGAACACCGTCCAGGATGGACTGGACGGCTCTGTTTCGGTCTCCTTCGTGACCAACCCCCGGTTTGACCTGCAGAACGGTGTCTCCGTACTGGCGGCCGATGTAGCTATCGAGGACGTCTTCATTCTGGTGATGGCGGACCATCTTGTAGGCGATGAGGTCATGGAGCTGGCCGGGCGCCACCGTCCCCCTGAAGAAGGCGCCACGCTGCTCGTGGACTACGACATCGACGGAGTCTTCGATCTGGATGACGCCACCAAGGTGCTCGAGGAGGATGGGCGCATCGCCTCCATTGGCAAGACTATCGCCACGTACAACTGCATTGATACGGGCGTATTCGTGTGCACGCGTGCTCTACTCGACGCGCTTCGGACGTACTTCGATGAGCACGGCGACGTCTCCCTGTCCAACGGTGTCCAGACGCTGGCATCCCGCGGTCTCATGCAGACGCTGGACATCCAGGGTGGATTCTGGCAGGATGTGGATACGCCCGAGATGCTGGCCCACGCGGAAAAGGCCCTGGCTGCCCGGGCGTCCGGGCCCCGGTAACTTTTGCGGACGGCGGA
>JABDJZ010000440.1 GCA_013003255.1 Rhodothermales bacterium | reverse complement strand
GAGGTTTCACGGCACAGGAACTGGCTATCCTGAATCAGGTGGAGTTGAACGAAGTGATCCAGGCGGGCACCCGGCTCAAGTTCGTCAACTGAGGCGGGGGCTGGCCGGGCCCGCGTCAGTCCTGATCTGGCGGGGGAGGCGGGATCAACGTGGCCTCACCGGCCAGTGCCATTTTCTTGGCCATGTACACGTACACCTTCATGCGGATGTGCTTGTACTTTTCCAGCTTCTCGGCAACACGCACTTCAACGGTGATGGTCGATCCAACGGGTACCGGCCGAACGAACTTCGAGGAAATGGAGACGGCCACGCTGCCCGGGCCCGGAAAGTCACGACCCAGAACTTTGGAAATGATGCCCAGCAGAAAGACCCCGTGCACAATCGGCTTGCCGAATCGCGTGGACGCGGCAAACTCCTCGTCAATGTGGAGGGGGTTGTCGTCTCCGGTGACGTCTGCAAAGATGCGCACGTCTTCGGCAGTGATGAGGCGGTCGACGGAAAAGGTCTGTCCGACCTCCAGTGCGTCGTAGGTATTGGTGTTCATTCTGCTTGGAGTGATTGCACGGGCTCAGGGACTCGGCCCTTTAAGGTAAGGAAGACAAATCAACCCTTTGGGGGCACCAAAACGGGGGCTTCCGGGTTTGTGGCATCGTAAGTCATCACATTGGGCACCTCATGTCGGCCGAACACGCTGAAAACCCGAACGAATTGCGCGAAGCCGGACCCATGGTCCGGGCTTTTGAATCACTGCGGCCTGTGATTCGATTTGTGGTGCGACACCCCGCCACCATCCTGGCGATCGGTTTTCTACTGTCGGCCCTCGCCCTGACCTCGGCCCGCGATCTCCGGATCGATACGGACATCGCCAACCTGATTCCGGATGACTATCCGAGCAAGGTTGCCCTCAACAAGCTCAGGGATACGGTCGGAGGAGAGTCGGAGGCCGCTGTCGGAATCGTCAGTCCCTCATTTGCGGCAAATAGAGCGTTCGCCGAGGCCTTGATCCCTCGGGCGCTACAGATGGAGGGAGGGGACGGTGAACCCTACCTGACTCGTGTCGACTACCGTTCCGATACGGAATTCCTGAAATCGAATGCGCTCTACTTCGCGACCGAAGCAGAGTTGGATCTGCTGGAGGGATGGCTCGCAGACAAGATTGAGGAGTCCCGGCTGGAGGCGAACCCATTCTTCTTTGATCTGGAAGAGGATGACGAAGAACCCGACTCCGTGGGCCAGGAACTGGAGGCCATTTACGATTCCATTGTAGCGAAGGACTTCCCGGTCTCGGATGACTCCACCACCATGGTGCTGAAGTTCTACCCGTCCGGCTCGCAGACTGACATCAGCGTCACGCGGGCGCTGTATGAAAACCTGCAGGCTGTGGTGGATGATCTTGATCCGGCCAGTTACCACCCGGAGATGGAGGTCGTGCTCGCCGGGCGCCTGCAGCGCAGCATGATCGAGGTGGAGACCATCCAGGATGATGTCCTCGGCTCGTTCGGTGCCGGCGTGCTCGCGGTGCTCCTCCTGGTGCTGGCCTACTTCTCTTACAAGTCGTATCACGCCCGATCCGGTGGTCATTTCCGACCGGGCGTGCTGCTGCAGGAACTGGTTCGGACCCCGATTCTGGGTCTGGTCATCGCCATTCCGCTGGCGATGAGCCTCTCCTGGACGTTCGGGCTGGCCAGTGTGCTCTTCGGATCGCTCAACCTGATGACCTCGACACTCGGCCTGGTTCTCTTCGGGTTGGGGATCGATTTCGGCATTCACTTCTACGCGCGCTACGCGGAAGAGCGGGCAGACGGACATGCCCCGTCCCAGGCGGCCGAGACCACCTTCGTATCCACTGGCATGGCCATTTCCGTCGGAGCCATCAGTACGGCCGCGGCTCTGCTTGTGCTCGTGGTAGCGGACTTCAAGGGGTTCAGTGAGTTCGGTGCGCTGGCGGGCAGCGGAATTCTGTTTGCCCTGGCCGCGATGATGCTGCTCATGCCGGCACTCCTGGTGCTCCTGGAGCGGGTTCGACTCCTGAATTTTGAGCGCTCTGTCGAAGCCTCCCTGACGGGCTCGGCCGAGGACCGTGCCCGGGTCTCCGTCCGAACGGCGCGGATTATCCTGGCCGTTTCGGCTGCCGCCATCCTGATCGCCGTGCTCCGCGTGAACCAGGTGCAGTTCGAGTACCGGTTTGGCGAATTGGAGCCGGAATACACCGCGTACAACGAGCGGGCGGATGTGATGAAGCGGGTGTACGATGACGCGCGCAACCGCAACCCTGCCTACGTGGTCCTGGATGACAGCACCGAGGTCCCGGGCGTGGTGGATGCCCTGAAACGTCATATGGTTGCCGATTCGCTGTCTCCCACCATCGACCGCGTGGAAACCTTGCAGGAGCGCTTCCCGCAGTCGCCACAGGCGCAGCGGGCTCGGCTGGTTCGACTGGCTCAGGTGCGCGCCGCGCTGGAAGATCCATTCCTGGAGGAGGATGATTCGGAGGACATGCAGCGCCTTCGCCGCGCCGCCGGTACCGAGCGCCCCATTCGGCTCGAGGAGGTCCCCCAGTTCCTCGTGGAACGTTTCACGTCGAAGACCGGGGAGCTGGGCAACTTCGTCATCATCTACCCGGGTGTCGGACTCTCCGATGGGCGCCAGTCGATAGCCTTCTCCGAAGACGTGGGCCGCATCGTGACCGAAGACGGACGTGTCTATCACGCCGGGTCCAGCTCGCTTGTGGCAGCTGACATGCTCAAGCTGATGCAGCGCGAATCCCCGTGGATGGTCCTGGCCACGCTGGTCATGGTGGCCCTGTTGATGGGCCTCACGTTCGGCAGTGTGCGCTGGGCCGGGCTCGCCCTGATTCCCCTCATCGTCGGGGTCCTCTGGATGCTGCTACTGGTTGAGTTGCTGCATCTGCGGCTCAACTTCTACAACCTGATCGTACTCCCGGCGGTGCTTGGCATCGGGAACGACGCCGGCGTTCACCTGGTCAGCCGATACCGTGAGTTGGGTACGGGTTCAATCCGGAGAGTCCTTCGCAGTACGGGTGAACACGTCACAATGGGGTCGCTGACTACCATGGTCGGATTCGGCGGCCTGCTGCTGAGCTTTCACCCGGGCCTCAGAAGCATCGGTCAGCTGGCTGTCGTGGGGATCGGTGCCACGTTGGCCGCCGCGCTCATTTTCCTGCCGGCACTGCTTTCGTATCTGGAGTCGCGAAACGCGAAGTGAGTACGTCCACGTACTCGCGCGCCACGCTGGCCCAGGAGAAGTGCGTGCGTGTGTGTTCAAAGGCCCGGCGAGAGGCACCACGCAGCACGTCGGGGCCCCGCAGGTAGCCTTCGATCTCCCGCGTGAACCCGGCTGCATCACCGGACTCTACCAACATCCCGTTCTCCCCGTTGGTGATGACCTCTGCGACACCCTCGAGGCGGGCGCCGACCGTCGGGAGGCCGCTGAGCCCGGCCTCCAGCATCACGACCCCGAAGCCTTCCATGTCTCCGGGGACCGGGATGTTCGGCATCACAAAGAGATCGGCTCCCTGGTAGAGGGCCTCCAGTTCCTCCTCGGAAACTCGGCCCAGCCTGCGCACCCGGCGTCCCAGGTCATGCCGGTCAATGGCCGCCTGAATGGAATCCTGCTCGGGTCCGTCTCCGGCTAGCCAGTAGTGTACATGTTCGGGAAGCCCGGGCATCACTTCGTTGATGAACCACGCAAAGCCTTTCCGACGGACCTGGCGACCCACACTGGTCAGCACCACGTCGGAAGCCGCGAGCTCCGCAGCCGCCGGAATCACGCCCAGCCGGGCGCGTCTGGCATCCCGGGAGAAGGCCGGCTCCTGGAAGCGGGCGACATCGGCGCCGTTGCGGACCGGCCTCAGTTTTTCCCTACTCAGGCCCCGAGCCACGCAGGCCTCGCCAGTGGCGGCTGAAACCGGCATCACGAGATCCAGCGCAGCGAACACGTGCGGGACAAATCGCTGGTACAGCCACGACGGCGTAGTGACGTCCAATCCATGAACGATGGCCGCCGTTCGAACGCCATGACGCCGGAACAGCCCTTGCAATGGAACGGCAAGGGCTCCGGTCACCATGGACGAAAACAGGACGACGTCCACTTCGCGGGCGCGGGCCAGGCGGGCCAGAGCGGGGATGGAGCGGAGAATGAACAGGGCGGATCGGCGATGGATGGTCTTCCACGGTGCCCTGAGAAACCGGGTTGCGTACGAAAGTCCTTCGATTCCGCGGAGAGCTGCATCGAGTTCGAGCGCCACGCGCTGCATGCCACCAAGATTGTCCATCGGACGATCTTCAGGCGGAAGCGAGTGGGAAACGAACAGCAGTCGCACGATCAGTTGGCTGTGCAGATCACAAAAGAGGCCCCGAACTACGCGCTGTTTGCGTCCCCGTTGCGTCGGTCCGTGATGTGCTTCTATCCGATCGAAGGGCCTCGAGGTAGTAGTCCACGATGCTGCCCAATACGCGAGGCCATGCGTAGGCTCCGGCTTCCTCCCGGGCGGCCTCGGACATGCGGCTGCGAAGGGTGTCATCCGTCACCAGGCGTTCCACGTGGGCCGCAAAGGATTCGGCATTGTGTGGGGGCGCAAGGAAGCCGGTCCGTCCCGAAATGACCAGGGAACGACTGCCGGTGGCATCGGCACAGACCGCAGGCAGGCCGGAGGCCATCGCTTCCAGGGTCACGTTGCCAAAAGTCTCCGTGTAGCTGGGGAAGACGAAGATGTCGGAGGATGCGTAGGCCCTTGAAAGGTCCTCGCCGGACTGATGCCCCAGAAAGACGGCATCGGGCAATTCCGTCTCGAGCATCGCGCGGGCCGGCCCTTCGCCGACCACCAGGCACTTGACCCGAATCCCACGTTCCTGCAGGAGTTGGACGGTGCGCGCGAACACATCGAGTCCTTTCTCGACGACCAATCGGCTCACAAGAGACACCACGACGTCGTTGTCCGCGAAGCCCAGGCTACGGCGCCAGGCCAGATCACGATGGGCCGGATCAAACCGCTCCAGTTCCACACCGCGCTTCCAAAGCCGTACGCCCTGCGTGATGCCGTGGTCTTTCAGCACGTCCGCCATCGATTGACTGGGGACGTAGGTATGTAGGCACCGGCCATAGAAACGCTTGAGGCGGCGCCAGATGATGCCCTCGGCCCATCCCAGTTTGTAGAAACTCAGGTAGGATGAGAAATGCGTGTGGTAGGATCCCACCACGGGAAGTCCCCGCTTGCGCGCCCAGCGCAGGGCCTGATCTCCCGGAATGTCCGGGGTGGCCAGGTGCACGAGGTCCGGGTTGAAGGCCTCCAGGTTCCGGAACTGGGCCCGCGAGATGGTCAGGGAAATCCGGTACTCCGGCCTTCCGGGCATCGCGATGGATCGGACCGGAACGAGTTCGCCTGCATGGTCCAAGGCCGGCTCGTCAATGGTCGGAGCGAATACCTGCACGGTAGCTCCTTCGCCTTCCAGGTGCCGCACCAGCCGGTTGAGGGTCAGGGAGACGCCATCCGCGATATGGTTGTAAGCGCCTGTGAACAGAGCGATCCGACGCCCGGCGAGGCGGGGCCGAAACCCATCCTGGCTCCCCGCGGCGGGCACGTGCCGGGCCTCCTCAGCGGACGGCGAAGCGGTCGATATCGGATGGATGGTGGCTATGGCTGTCAGTCTGGTACGGGCAGCGGCGGGGTGCTGCGGTTCCGACGTGCGATCCGGCGCTGTACGCCGGGCGAACTGCGGAGGTAAGTGAGGCGGGCCCCTATGTGACGCCCACCCTGCATTGGTTACGGTTGAATCAGGCTGGTTCTTGCACCGGCACGGCGAATTCCGGTAGAACGCCGCGCAGGAATTGCCCGGTATGGCTTTCGGGGAGACGCGCGATCTCTTCCGGCGTCCCCTCTCCGACCACGAATCCACCGCGGACCCCGCCCTCGGGACCCAGGTCTATAACGTGGTCGGCACACTTGATCACGTCCAGATTGTGCTCAATGATCACCACGGAATGGCCCCGCTCCACGAGTCGGTCGAAGGCGCCGAGAAGCTTCTGGATATCGGAAAAGTGAAGGCCGGTCGTGGGCTCATCAAACAGGTAGAGCGTCCGGTTCTTTGTAGTCTTTGCCAGGTGTCCGGCCAGCTTGATCCGCTGGGCCTCGCCTCCCGAAAGGGTGTTCGAGGGCTGGCCGAGCGAGATGTAGCCCAGGCCGATCTCCGACAGGACAGTCAGCTTTCTGGTAAGCGGCGCATTGTCGCTGAAGAACTCGACAGCCTCGTCGACCGTCATTTCCAGGACCTGGTCAATGCTTCGGCCGTGATAGTGCAGCTCCCGCGCCTCCTGCTTGTAGCGGGTACCCTTACACGCCTCGCACTCCAGGTACAGGTCCGCGAGGAACTGCATTTCCACCTTCACCTGGCCCTCGCCCTGGCAGGTCTCACATCGACCGCCGGGCACATTGAAGGAAAAGTATCCTGGCTTGAGTCCGCGGACCTGGGCCTGATGGGTCTGGGCAAAGAGCTGCCGGATCTGGTCGAACGCCTTGATGTAGGTGATCGGGTTCGACCTCGGTGAACGACCGATGGCGTTCTGATCCACCAGTTCCACGTGGTCCAGCAGCCGGTGACCCCGAATGCTGTCATGAGCTCCCACCTTCGAATCACTGATCTCAAGCCCGAGGAGCTTGGCCAGCCCCAGGTAGACGATGTCGTGCATCAGGGTGGACTTCCCAGAGCCGGAGACACCGGTAACGCAGGTCACCACGCCGAGGGGAATCGAGACGTCAATTCCCTTGAGATTGTGCTGCCGGGCGTTCTCCACCCGGATGACTTCCTTGTCGCGAATGGGCCGGCGTTTCTGGGGAACGGCAATTTGGCGGCTGCCGGAGAGATAGGCCCCGGTCAGTGATTTGGGATTCGAAAGCACCTCAGAAGGGTGCCCTTCCGCCACCACCTCTCCGCCCAGCCTACCGGCACCAGGCCCCAGGTCCACGAGGTAATCTGCGCTGCGCATCATGGCCTCCTCGTGTTCGACCACGATGACGGTATTACCCAGATCACGCAGACTTTCGAGGATGGAAATCAGCCGGGACGAGTCTCTGGGGTGGAGACCAATCGATGGTTCATCCAGGACATACAGGGAGCCCACGAGCGCCGAGCCCAACGAGGTGGCCAGGTGAATGCGCTGACTCTCGCCCCCCGAAAGGGTCTGGCTCAGACGATCCAGCGTCAGGTAGTCGAGGCCGACATCATCCAGAAACCGGAGTCGCTTCTGCAGCTCCTCCAGCATCCTGCCGGCTACCTCCTTTTCATAGGACGAAAGCTCCAACTCGTCCAGGAAATGCCGGGCTTCCCCGACGGTCATCTGACCGATTTCCCCGATGTGCTTTCCAGCGACCCGCACGTAGCGTGCTTCCGGCCGCAGGCGCGAGCCTTCGCAGGACGGACAGGTGGTGTAGCCGCGATACCGCGCGTGGAGGATGCGGTAGTGCATCTTGTAGTTCTTCTTCTCCAGCATGGCGAAGAACCCCTTGATGCCGACGTACTCGCCGGCGCCCTCCCAGACCAGCTTGCGCTCTTCCTCAGTGAGCGCCGCATAGGGGACGTCGATGGAGAGGCGCGCATCGGCGGCGGCCCGGATCAGGTCCCGGAAGTAGTTGCTCCACTGGTCGGTCCGGAATGGGGCGATGGCACCCTGCCGAATGGACAGCTGCGGCTTCGGGATGATCAGGTCCGGGTCGAGGCCGGTCACTCGCCCGAAACCCTGGCACTCCGGACAGGCGCCCAGTGGCGAGTTGAACGAGAACAGGTTGGGGGACGGCTCCTCAAAACGGAGCCCATCGCGCTCAAAGAACTCGCTGAACTCGAACTCATCGCGGGCCTCGGCCAAGCGGGCTACCGCACGCCCGCTACCTTCCCTGAAGGCCATTTCGACCGAGTCGGCCAGACGCGCCAATGCGGTCTCGTCTTCCTTTCGAATCACAAGTCGGTCCGCCACCACCAGGATCCGTTTCCGCGCCGCGCGGACGGTGGACGGCTCCGTCTCGTTGAGATCGATCAACTTGTCGGTCTTGGCCGTCGAGACCAGGATGCGGAAGAAGCCGCGCCGTTTCAGTGAGTCCAACTCCCGAACCAGCGTGATTCCCTTGCGCTCGGGAAGGCGGAACCCCAGATAGAATCTGGTGCCGTCTTCGAGCTCTTCCGTCAAACCGGAGGCCACCGACCGCGGCGTGTCGCGCGTGACCGGCTCGCCTGAGACCGGAGAGTAGGTGGTGCCTATTCGGGCAAACAGGAGGCGCAGGTGGTCGTAGATTTCGGTCTGCGTGGACACCGTGGACCGCGGATTTCGCGAGGCGGTCTTCTGTTCGATGGCGATCGCAGGGGCCAGCCCGGTGATGACGTCGACATCCGGCTTGTCCATGCGCTCCAGGAACTGCCGCGCGTAGGCACTCAGGCTCTCCACGTAGCGGCGCTGTCCCTCAGCGTAGATGGTATCGAACGCCAGGGAGGACTTGCCGGACCCCGATGGACCGGTGAACACAATCAGCTTTCCACGAGGGATGTCCAGGTCAACACCCTTCAGGTTGTGCTGACGGGCGCCTCGTATAGTAATGGACCGTTTGGGTCTTTCTGCCATGGAGGAGTAAAGGGAAAGACCATCTTGTACGCGCATCGCACGGATGGGATCGCACACATATATGTAGATCCGCAACCCAACGGAACGGCCCCAAGCAGGCCTCGTTGTAGGCGGGCTCATGACGTTTCTCAATCCCCTCATTCTGCTCGGTTTGGTGGCAGCGGCCGTGCCGCTGATCATCCACCTGTTCAATTTCAGAAAGCCGCGCAGGGTGGAATTCTCCTCGCTGGCCTTCCTGCGGGAGGTGGAGCGCTCCACGATGCAGCGGGTTCGGATCAAGCAGTGGCTCCTGCTGGCGCTCCGGACTCTGGCCATCGCCGCGATGGTCATCGCGTTTGCCCGCCCTACCCTGCGCGGACAATTGGCCGGTGCGTTTGCCGGCGCTGCTCCGGTGGCCGTTGCCGTGGTTGTGGACACGTCGCCCTCCATGCAGCAACGTGACGCCGGTGGAGCCTACATGGACCAGGCGCTGGCCTTGGCCGGCGGGATCCTGGCAGACACCGACTCCCGGGATGAAGTGGCCGTGCTGGGCCTTGCCTCTTCCGCGATCCCGACGCTGGGCCCCGGAGGCGAGACCGCCCTGCGCCGCCTCGAGGGACTGTCCGTTGGGCCGGGCGGCCAGAGTGCCATCACCGCGTTGGCGGCGGCGAGCGACCTTCTGGCCAACGCCGAGAGCCAGAACCGCGAACTCTATTTCATCGGTGACCTTCAGGCCTCAACCCTGCTCGATACAACGGCGGCCCGGATCAACCCGGCCACCCCGGTCTTTCTGCTTCCGGTGGGAGCGGGGTCCCCGGACAACGTCGGCGTGTCCAACGTCGAGCTTCGCTCGCGAATCGTTGAGGCGGATCAGCCTTTGAGGCTGGCGGCAACCTTGACCAACCACGGATCGTCACCGGCGGCCTCCTACGTCACGAGCGTCTATCTGGCCGGCGACCGTGTGGCACAGGCCACAAGCAACCTGGAGGTTGGCGTGGAGGCCGCGGTGGAGTTTTCCGTGACACCGGCCTCGCGGGGCTGGCTGGCCGGAACAGTACAGACGGAGGATGACGCCTTCCCCGATGACAATACGGCCTATTTCGCGCTGAACGTCCCTGAGGACCGGTCCGTGCTGCTGGTTGGCGGTGACGGTCAGGATCTACGGTTTCTCCGAGCCGCCCTGCAGGCGGATCCGACCGTTTCCATTGATCTGCAGACCATCCGGGAAAACCAGCTACCCTCGGTGGACCTGGGGTCCGTGGATGTCGTGGTGCTCGCCGGACTTCAGACCCTGTCATCGGGCGAGTCCGATCGGTTGGTGGCCTTCGTCGAGGCCGGCGGCGGCCTGCTTCTCTTTCCGGGCGCCGGCGCGCGCATACCAGACTACAATGCTCTTCTGGCCGGCCTCGGAGGTGGCCAGATCCGCAGCATTTCAGCGGGGGACGGCACCACCGTGGATGTGGTGGACCGGGTTGACCTGGAGCATCCGTTGTTCGAGGGTATCCTGGACACCTCGGTCGGCGAACTGGAGCGGCCTTCAGTCTATCGTCGCGCCGTGTACCAGCCAGGTACCCGGACCGAATCCACACTGATGGACCTGTCCTCCGGCTCCCCATTTCTACAGGAGATTCGACACGGTCGTGGCGGCGTTCTGCTTCTTGCGGTTGCCCCCGACATTTCGTGGTCCGACCTGCCCACAAGGGGGCTATTCCTGCCACTTCTGTACCGGTCGGTCTTTCTTCTCTCGTCGAGCCAGACCAGTACGGGCGAGGTATTCGAGGTGGGCGATGCAGCGGACCTCCTGCTCCCTGGCGTCGCGGAATCCGCGGCAGTCTCCGTGCTTTCTCCCTCGGGCCTGGAGTCGGCGCCCCCGCGACGCACCGGCGTCGGTGGTACCCTTGTCAGCCTGACCGGACTGCTGGAAGAACCCGGGCACTACGAGGTCCGGGTTGACGGCGTCCTGCACCGGCTTGTGGCCGTTAACGTGGATACGCGTGAGTCGGCACTGGCTCTGGCGCAACCCGCGGAGGCTGCCAGCCTGCTGGCGCAGCGGTCGGACGCGCCCATCACTCCCCTGGACGTCTCGGGCTCCGAGCCCATCGCTGACACGGTAGCCGAGGCGCGGCGTGGCGCCGACCTCTGGAACGTGTTTCTGGCCCTCGCGTTGCTTTTCCTGGCGGCAGAGATGATTGTCGCCAAGCAGTGGACGCCCGAAACCACCACCTGACTCCCCGGCGCGTTCCCCCGCGTGAATGCCTGCATTTCACACCATACTGGTAGCCGCGTTTCTGTTGGTCACGGCCGGCCTTCTCGGGCTGACCGTGCATCAGCGGCAAAGCGTTCGCGATGCCGTCATGGCGTGGCAAATACCACGCATGGCGGTGGCCTGGCCCATCACCTTTGTGGGTGTCATCGGTCTCCTGGCCATCTACGCGTTCAACACGGGAAGTCTGGTGCCCTCGTGGGTCTTTGTCGGGTACGTCATGGGCGGGCTGATGTGGTTTGCCGCCACGGTCATTGCCGGCACGGTGGTGGTCTCGCGTCACGGCGTCGTGGCGGGCCTGGGCCGAAGAGACAAGACTCTGCCCTGGTGCCAGGTCACAGACCACTTCGAGATCGAAGGAGCCCGCAAGAGCGTGACCGTCTTTCTCTACCGATCGGAGAGTAATCAGACCCGCCGATTGGAGGTCAGCGTACCCAACGCCCACCGCGCGCGTTTTCGTCGCGTGGTTTCTGAGCGCCTGGAGCAGCGGCCTCCCCGCACCACGGAGCGCACGCCCGGAAAGCGCGCAACCAGCTAGCAACCAGCTTATTGAACAATACCCAATCTGCGCGGAGAGAGACCGCGATCCTGGTGGGCGTAGTGACGCAAGGCGTCCAGCCCTGGGAGGTGGAGGATTCCCTCAAGGAACTCGAACTCCTGGCCGACACGGCCGGAGCGGATACCGCCGAGACCATGATGCAGCGAGTCCGCGGCATCAATCCTGCCACCTACGTGGGTTCCGGAAAGGTGGAGGAGCTCAAGGAACTGGCGGAGTCCCACAAGGCCGACCTCGTCATTTTCGATGACGACCTCAGCCCCAATCAGCTCCGTAACCTGGAGCGGACCATCAAGTGCAAGCTTATTGATCGGTCCGCACTGATCCTGGACATCTTCGCCCGCAACGCCCGTACGGCCATCGCCAAGACCCAGGTTGAACTGGCGCAGTTGGAGTACCTCCGCACGCGGCTGACGCGACACTGGACGCACCTTTCCAGGCAGAGCGGTGGCATCGGAACCAAGGGCCCGGGAGAAACCCAGATCGAAACGGACCGCCGTCTGATCGGGCACCGCATCGCGACGCTGAAGGAGCGCCTGGAGCGGATTGACCGCCAGCGAACCACGCAGCGGAAAGGTCGCGGGGAGTTCGCTCGAATCTCCCTGGTAGGCTACACGAATGCCGGCAAGTCCACGCTGATGAACGCGCTGGCGGACACCACTGTGCTGGCCGAGAACCGGCTGTTCGCTACCCTGGACGCCACGACGCGGCTGGTGCGCATCACCGGCAACAAGGAGATTCTCCTCTCTGATACGGTGGGCTTCATTCGAAAACTGCCGCACCGCCTGATCGAGAGCTTCAAGAGCACGCTGGATGAGGTGAGGGAGAGCGACGCCCTCCTTCACGTGGTGGACTGCTCCCATCCCCGTTTTGACGATCAGATCCGTGTGGTCAACGCCACGTTGAAGGAATTGAACGCCCACGACAAGCCCACCCTCCTGGTGTTCAACAAGGTGGACGCGGTCGAATCCACCGAACTGATTCAGCGCCTCCGCTCCGAGCACCAGGACGCCGTGTTCGTCTCGGCCGCGCGTGGAATTGGACTTTCGACGCTGCGCGACGAGGTGGTTTCACTGGTCGAAGCCGACTACGTGGAGACCGAAGTGCGCATCCCGGTTACCAATGCGGGCGCCATCGCTCACGTGCGGCGGGTCGCAGACGTTCTCGAGGAGGAGTACCTCTCGGAAGCCCCCCACGAGGCCATCCCCATTGCGCGGATGCGAATCCGTCTGGCCAGGAAGCATCGCCGTGGCCTCAAGGGTGTCCTGGAGTCCGGTCAGGGTCTGGACTCGGCCGGATAACCCGTCTGGGAACGGGTGAGCGAATTGCAGTTGCGCGGTGCGCCAAATGTCCTATGTTGCGCCGAAGATGGCCTCTCCACTGGACGTTTTCGAAGTGACATCGAAGGAGAATCCGTCCGTTCCGCCCAACGTTATCCCATGGCACGGCTCTTGGAGCTTTCGAATCGCCAGGGTTGACCGATCCTAAAAGCATGACCGTAGATCCCCTCATCAGTGATGAAACCCCGCCGCTCCGTCCAGGAGACACGGTGGAGTACGCGCTTGGACTCCTGATGGAGCTCCGGGTCCGGCACCTGCCGGTGGTGGGTGAGGAGAAGCGCGTGCTGGGCATGCTGTCCGAGGATCGTCTTCTGGACGCCTCCAGTC
>JABDJZ010000438.1 GCA_013003255.1 Rhodothermales bacterium | reverse complement strand
GTCCAAACGGTCCGTTCGTACTCGTTCAGCAGGGCGACCGTTTTTCGTTCGGTCATCTCGCAGAGGGTTCTGTCCTTGTGTTCCGAAACGGAGAGCTTCGGGAACGGCATCAGAACGGACAAACAATCGATTTCTCATGGTCCGGCGGAGATCTCACTACTGTATCCGATGCCTTCGGGAATTCCCTCTCGATTTCCTGGTCCGGCGGCCTGATTGCGAGCATCTCGGGCGGGGGTCAGACCGTGAGCTTCGACTACCAAAACGGCTTGCTCGCCACGGTTACCTACGCAGGTGGAATCGATGTGGACTATCTGTATGACAGCGGCGTCATTTCCGGACTGCTTACACAACGGCTTTTGCCTTCGGGGGTGTCCAGAACTACCCAGGCCTTCGACGAACTCGGGAGGGTCCGGACTCAGGCCGACGCCCTGGGTAACCTTACGGAGTTCACCTACGGTACCGAAGGTACGACGGTGCTCCATCCGGACGGAACGACGGCCAGTTATCGGCATGATGACAACGGCCGCCTGACCTCCATGACTCTCCAGGATGGTAGCGTGGTGAATCTCACTCAGGGGGAAGTCGGCAGAACTTCGGTTGAGAGCATCGACGGGACCACATCCCGAACACTGGACCCAGACTCCGGCCTTCCCGTGACCCTCACCGGGGTCGACGGTGGCGCGGTTGACATAGCCTACACCACCCTGGAGATCGCGGGTGTCGCCATGCCACAAGTGTCTCGGGTAACCTACCCGGACGGGCAGTCCACAACGTATACCTACGACGCGAGCGGAAGGGTCACCGGGTACGAGGCCCCTGGCGGCGGAACGTTCGTCTACGAATACGATGGCCAGGGCCTGCTGACAAGCGCGACAAACCCACTCGGTGGCTCGACGGGATTCGAGTATGACGGCGGCGGAGTGCTGGCGGGAAGTACAAACGAGATGGGCGATCGGACCACATATGGACGGGACGCTCAGGGGAGAATCACGCTGGTGTCTCACCCCGGAGGCGGCACCCAGACCATGCAGTACGATGCCGCGGGGCGCCTTATTTCCGAAACGGATGAGACTGGTATAGTCACCACTTACGCGTACGACACGGATGGCAATGTGACCTCAGTAACGGACGCTCTGGGAGGACAAACATCGTTTGCCTGGGACGGCATGGGACGCCTGACGTCCTTAACCGACCCTGCCGGCCTGACCACAACGGTGCGCTACAACCAAATGGGAGATGCCGTCGAGATTTCCAACGGCCGGGGTGGCTCTCACATGTATTCGTACGACGCGCTTGGCCGAATGACGGGCAGCACGCGTCCGGATGGCTCGCAGATTGCGTTCTCCCGAAGCGAAGCCGGCCTGTTGACGGGCGCGTCCTTTGGTGCCCGCAGTATGTCGCAGAGCCTGGACGCAGCCGGAAACGTGGTGATGGCAACGTCGCCAACCGGTCGGTCGACAAGCTTTACGCTGAACGCGCTCGGCGCGCGCATTTCGGTGGACGATCCGAACGGGGGGACGACATCCATCTCACGTTCGGCGACGGGTGGAATTACTGGCATCACCTTGCCCGACGGCAGTATGGCCGAATACGTCCACAATGCGTGGGGCCAGGTCACTGAGGTCATCGACGGCATCGGGAGCACCTGGTCGAGGAGCTACGACGTGTCCGGGCGCCCCACCGGTTGGACCTCACCGACAGGGACTTCATGGACGGTAGAGTATGACCCGCGCGGGAATGTCGCGGCTCTGGCCGGTCCGCTTGGCAGGACGGAGAGGACCCTCGATGCCGCTGGTCGGGTGCTATCCGAATCGTTTGGCGACGGCACATCCAGATCCTTTTCGTACGACGCGGCTGGCCGGCTTGTTGGGGCCGCTGACGTGACCCTGACACTGAATTCCCGGGGCGACGTCATGTCTGCCAACGAGTTCGTGGCCGAACGGGCCACTGACGGACAGCTCACGCGCCAGACATGGCCTGGCTCTGAAGCTGTAGAGTACACGTATGATCAGGCTGGCCGTCTCGTCACGGTTCGCGACTGGGTTGGCGGCGAGACTGTGTTCAGCTACGGTTCGGATGGAGGCCTTGCTTCAATCAGCCGCCCGAACGACGTCACCACGGAAATTTCCAGGGACGCGGACGGCCTGGTTGCGTCCATTGAGGAATCAAAGGCCGAGGCGGTCTTGAGTTCGACACATGTTGCCCGCGATGGTCTGGGTAACGTGACCTCTGCAGATCGGACTCTTCCGGTGGAAGTGAACCGAGTTCCGGCTGCCTTCAATACCGCCCTCAATGCTGACGGTCGCTCGATGGAGTTTGCCTATGACATTGGTGGCCGGCGGGTTCAGGATACGCGGGGAGACTACAGCTTCGATGGACAGGGCCGTCTGACGGCGGTTGGGACGACGGTCCTGGAGTATGATTCCTTTGGATCGCTCACTGCCCTCAATCAGGTGCCAACTGGAACGTCCTATCTCACCGACGTCGCGACTATCGCGAGCATTGGTGAGGGCGTCGACCGGTGGCGGTACGTTTATACCCCTTCTGGACGACCACTTTACCGGGTGGCCCACGCGGACAGCGCCCGGCAATTCTTCCACTTCGACGAGATGGGAAACGCCACCATCCTGACGGATGATAGCGGCGCCGTGGTCGCGGCTTGGGCCTTCGATGCTTACGGACGCATCGTTGGCCAGTCGGGGAGTATTGATTCCCCCTTTCTTTTTGCGGGAATGCATGGGGTAACCACGATTCCGGGGTCAACGCTCTACCGGATGGGCCTGCGGGTGTACGACGCCACAAGCGCGCGCTTCCTTTCACCCGAGCCGGTGAAGGACATTCTGGACCCCAAGGCACTGGACCAGTATGGGTACGCAGCCCAGAATCCCGTCCGGTTCATTGATCCTGGCGGTACGAAGCCGAAGGACGCCGCGAGCGCAGACGCCTCCAGCGATTTTCTCAGCGGCCTCACGGGTACCTTCTCGGCCGCTGGATTCTGGACCGACGCGGCTGCCAACGGGTTGGGCAACTCCGGGATCAAAGGCTTCCTGGACGGCATCAAGGGGACCACGCCAAACGGAGGCCTGCACCGCGCTCTACGGGGCGATGTTGTCGATGCCGCGCGGGACCTGTCTCGCCTCACGCAGGCAGGTGATGCCCGGGGCGCGGCAAATGCGGCCACCAAGGCGCGAGTGCTCGCGCAGGAGGCCAAGGATGTCAAGAAGGGAGGAAAGCTCGCGGGAAACGTGGGCAACGCCGCGACAATCGCGGGTGTTGCTCTCGCTGCTTACGAAGCAAAGGGGCGATTTGACAAGGTAGACTCCGACTTTGACCGGGCACTGCAATCAGCCAACCGTTCATTTGACAACACGGTCCGGAACCTGTCTCGGCTTCTCAAGAGAGGCACAATCACGAGGGAAGAATTTCAAAGGCGCGTCAAGCAGGCGCAGGATCTCTTCAATGACCGACTTGAGAACGAGCAGTGGAGGCACACCCTGGACCTCGGGGTCGAGGGCACGCGGTTCCTGATCAAGGGGCTTGAGAATCTTGTTCCGATTCCAGTCATCTCGATCGGAGACATAGGGATGAGCGCCGGCAGTTGGCTCTTCGGCACCCCGGTGCCCAAATAACCGTGATCATGAAGTATTTGAAACCCTCCGTTCTGCTTGCCTTCCTGCTGACCTTCACGGCCTCCGCAGCCGGTCAAGCCATACCTCCGGCCGTGACCTACTCGGTCTCATACGACTACGATGCGGCAGGGCGCCTCATTGAGGCGGAATGGGAGAACAACCTGACGACCACCTACGACTATGACGCCGCCGGACGATTGGTGGCGGCCGTGCAATCGCCGTTCTCCGGCGTCGGGATTGTCCCGAGCGACAGCGAACTGCCAACGGAGTTCTCGCTCCGATCAGCCTACCCAAATCCGTTCAGCAGCACGACCACCGTGAGCTTCGATCTGCCGGTCCCCTCTTCGGTACGTGTCCGTGTGGTTGACCTGGTCGGACGTGTTGTGGCGATCCTCGCGGATGAACCCTTTGATGCGGGACGTCACGCCCTGGTCTGGGATGCCGCTCGATTCGGATCCGGGAGCTATATCATTGAGCTGAATTCGGATGGACGACGGTTCTCCAGGCTCGTCGCCGTGGCGCGGTAGTCACCCGGGTACATGAACGTTCGAGATCCGGGCGAGCGGAACCCGGCACTGCAGGCGCTCCGGCGTCAAGCGGCTCGAACCAGTCATGGGATTCGGCAGTACGAGACCAGTCTTGACGCTCACCCTCCTTCTGCTGCGATGGCCCGGACCTTACTCCCCTTCCTATTCGGCCTCCTGGTGACCCTCCCAGCCTCCGCCCAGGACTGGCAACTGGTCTGGGCCGATGAGTTCGACGGCACCGAAGTAGATGCCGCCAAGTGGACCTACCAGATCGGTGACGGCTGCCCGGACCTTTGCGGGTGGGGCAACGGCGAGGAGCAGTACTACACGGACGCAAACACCATCGTCGATGGCGGCACACTTAGAATCGAGGCGCGCCGGGAAGATGAGGGCGGGCGGTCTTACACCTCCTCCCGCCTGAGAACGCTGGGCAAGGCCGCCTTCAAGTACGGTCGCATTGAGCTCAGGGCCAAGATGCCTCGCGGCTCGGGGTATTGGCCGGCGGTCTGGATGCTGCCCGAGGCCGACGTCTATGGCGGCTGGGCGGCCAGCGGTGAGATCGACATTCTCGAGGTGTTCGGCAACGACCCGGGCACGGTCCACGGCACCCTCCACTATGGAGGCGAATCGCCTCGAAATACCTTCAAGGGCGGCTCCTACACGCTTCCCGTCCGTGACTTCTCCCGGTCTTTCCACGACTTTGCCATTGAGTGGGTGCCGGGCGAGATGCGCTGGTATGTGGACGGCAACCTGTATCACACGGCCCGCGACTGGTACACCACGGAGGCGCGATTCCCCGCGCCCTTTGATCAGGAGTTCCACCTGCTGGTGAACGTAGCCGTTGGCGGCGCGGGGGGTGATCCATCGAACACCACCTTCCCGCAATCCATGGAGATTGATTACATCCGGGTCTACCAGTCGGAAAACGCGGAGCCCACGGTATCGCTGGATTCGCCGGCGGATGGTGCATCGGCATCGCCCGGATCGGACCTGACACTTGCGGCAACTGCGACGGATGCGGACGGCCTCATCTCTCGTTTGCAGTTCTACGCAGGCGATGCACTGCTGGGCGAGGACACCGAAGCCCCCTATGAACTCGCTGTCGAAGCCGTGGCCGAGGGCTGCTACAACCTGCGCGCCCGCGGAATCGACAACCTTGGTGGTGAGGCATGGAGTTCGACTTCGGCCCTGACCGTAGGCACCTGCTCACAGGGTCCCTACCTGATGACCGCTCAGCCCGTGCCCGGGGTCATCCAGGCCGAGCACTATGATCTGGGC
>JABDJZ010000435.1 GCA_013003255.1 Rhodothermales bacterium | reverse complement strand
CGGAATCCGGGTCAGGAAACCCGCGTCGCCGGATGTGACGTGCCGCTTGATCTCGCCGGGGCGCATAGATGACAGAGCGGCCAGTGCCAGCTTCGGGCCGACACCGGACACCGCCAGCATGATGCGGAAGACAGTCAGCTCGTTCC
The DNA here is from genome assembly GCA_013003255.1 of Rhodothermales bacterium. GTDB lineage: Bacteria > Bacteroidota > Rhodothermia > Rhodothermales > UBA10348 > JABDJZ01. Next base: position 19,980 of record JABDJZ010000435.1, on the reverse strand, counting down.
GTGTGGCGAATCCGTAGAGTTGCAGGACGTCCTCGCGCACGTGGAGGTACGTGAACAGCGCAACGTCACCACCAACAGCAGGCAGGGCCTCAAATGTGGAGGTGGGCACCAGGAGTCCGTAACCCACCTGCTGCACGTCAACTACGATCTCCGTGGGGCGCTTTTCCAAAAGCTTCCCGCCCAACCGCTCAATCATGCGGACTCCTCAGGTGTGACCGGAATGCTCCGGTGCGTGGGATTCATGACGATCGGGAGGCGACGCCCCATTCCAAACGCCTTGGCGGACACGCGGAGACCCGGTGGGGCCTGGCGCCGCTTGTACTCGTTCCGATCCACCATCCGGAGAATCCGCAGGATGACACTGCGCTCGTAGCCGGTCTCGGCCTCGATCACATCCACGTCCTGCAGCCGTTCCACGTACCGCTCCAGGATGTCATCCAGCACGCCGTACGGGGGAAGCGAGTCCGAGTCCAGCTGGTCGGGCCGAAGTTCTGCCGAGGGTGGCTTTTCCAACGTCGCCCGGGGAATGATCTCGCGGTCGGCGCGCTGATTGACATAACGGGCCAGCGCGTAGACGTCCTCCTTGAACACGTCCGCCAGCACCGCGAGACCGCCGCTCATGTCACCGTATAGCGTGGCATAGCCCACGGACAGCTCCGACTTGTTGCCGGTGGTCAGCAGGAGGTGGCCGAACTTGTTGGAGATGGCCATCAGGGTGACGCCCCTGGACCGTGCCTGGATGTTCTCCTCGGCCACGCCGAAGGATGTACCCTTGAAGAGCGGCTCCAGCATCTGCTCGAAGCTCTCCACCGCCGGCGCTATGCCGATTTCGTGGATCGTCATCCCCAGGTTCTCTGCCAGCGAGCGGGAGTCGTCCACGGAGCCCGTGCTTGAGAAGCGGCTGGGCATGGTGACGCCATCCACGCAGTCCGGGCCGAGTGCCTCCACAGCCAGCGCCGCCGTCACAGCCGAATCGATGCCCCCGGACAGGCCGATCAGGGCCTTTTCAAACGCCCCGGTTTTCTGCACGTAGTCCCGGATGCCGAGCACGAGCGCGTCGTGCATGTCCGCGATCCGGTCATGTGTCTTGGTGCACATGGACGTAGGCGCCTGGGTGTCCCAGAGGACAAGCCCCTCGGAGAACGACGGCGCGCAGACGGCCAGAGTCCCGTCTGCGTTGTGGACCCGGCTGTCCCCGTCAAAGATGACTTCCGTGTTCGCGCCGACCTGATTGACCAGCACGAACGGCTTACCGTGCTCGTGGCAGATTTCTTCCAGGATCTCGCACCGTCGTCGGTGCTTGCCGTGCGAAAACGGAGAGGCCGAGATGTTGACGTAGAGATCGATTCCCTGTGCAGCCAGTTCATCGATGGGATTGGCTGCGTAGAGGTGGTAATCCGCCTGCTCCTCGTTATTCCACATGTCCTCGCAGACATGGAGTCCCAGGCGCAGTCCCCTGAAGTTGATGGGCGGACCCGTGGTGCCGGCCTCGAAGTAGCGGTACTCGTCGAAGACGTCGTAGGTGGGTAGCAGCACCTTGGTAACGCGTCCCACTTCAAGGCCCCCTTCGAACAGCACGGCGGCGTTGATGAGGCGTTTCCCGATGGGAGAGGGATTGCGCAGGGGGCACCCCAGGATGATGCCCACGGATTCTGGTACCTGCCGTGCAATGTGCTCCATGGTGCGGGCCGCCGCATCGATGAAGGCATCGCTCTCCAGGAGATCCAGCGGCGGATACCCGGTGACGCAGAGCTCAGGATAGACCACGAGATCCGCACCTTCGCGGGCAGCGGACTCGGCGAAGTCGATGATCCGGGCCGCATTACCGGCCAGGTCTCCAACCGTCGGATTGATCTGGGCGAGGGCTATCTTCATGCCTGATGGTACGCGCATGGGTTCGCGCGGTGCCACGTCTACCTGTCCCGTTTTCCAAGCTCCGAGCTGGAGCCCCGCCCCTTTCCGTCCTCCGCATGAAGCGCCGCTGGCTGTACATACTCGTGGCCTTTGCCATCGCCTGGTTCATGGCCGAGTCCCTGCGGTCACGGGGCCGGGTCCCGAGTGAACTCGAAGACCTGGCCGATGCCTACGATGTAGAGATTTTGCGGGACGAGTGGGGCGTTCCGCACATCCGCGGGGTGCGTGATGCGGACGCCGCCTTTGGGCTGGCCTATGCGCATGCCGAGGATGATTTCGGCACCATCCAGGGTGCACTGGCTGCTGCCCGCGGGAGACTCTCCACCCTGATAGGGTCCGAGGGTGGACCGAATGACTACATGGTGGCCCTCCTGAATGTCACCGAAATCGCCGCCGCCGGGTATGCGGCGCTGGACTCCGCCACGCAGGCCCTGTGCGATGGATACGCAGCCGGCCTGAACGTCTATGCGGCCCGCCACACAGATGAGGCCATCGGCGCTCTTTATCCGATGACGGGCGCGGACATCGTCGCGGGTTTCGTCCACAAGACCCCGCTCTTCTTCGGCCTTGATGGCGTACTGGCGGAGCTATTTGCCACGGCTGATCTGGCTGGCGATTCAACAAGCGCGGGATCCAATGCCTTCGCAGTAGCGCCGTCCCGCACCGCGGACGGCAGCACCATGCTGGCGGTGAATTCGCACCAGCCATGGACCGGCCCGGTGGCCTGGTATGAGGCGCACATGATGAGTGAGGAGGGGCTGAACATGCTCGGCGGTACGTTCCCCGGGTCCCCGATCATCCTGCACGGGCACAATGAGCACCTGGGCTGGGCGCACACAGTGAACAAGCCGGATGTCATCGACCTGTACGACCTGGAGCTGCACCCGGATGACCCCGATCGCTACCTGCTGGATGGGGAATGGCTGGAATTCGAGCGACGCCAGGCCGGGATTCCCGTTCGACTCATCGGGCTGCTCAAGTGGACCTTCAACCGGGACCTGGAGTGGTCCGTCCACGGCCCCATAGTCCGCACGGACAGCGGCGTCGTGGCGGTACGATTCCCGGGTTGGGGTGATGCCGGGCAGGTTCAGCAGTGGTACCGAATGAACCGGGCAACCAACAAGGACGAGTGGTATCAGGCCATGTCTGCCCAGTCCATCCCGGTCTTCAACACGGTGTATGCCGATGGAGAGGGCCACATCCGCTACATCTACAATGCCCGCCTGCCGAGGCGCGTCCCGGGACCGGATTGGTCGGGCCGGCTCCCCGGAGATCGGAGGGAGCTCCTCTGGGACGATTATGTCCCGTTCGAGGACCTGCCACAGGTGCTGGACCCGGAGTCCGGCTTCGTTCAGAATGCGAACAGCACTCCTTATACGGCGGCGGGTGCGCTTGACGAGAACCCGATTGGCCTGCCGGACAGCGGAATCGAGCAGCACGAGACCAACCGGTCACTCCGGGCACTCGAACTCTTCGGGATCGACTCCAGCATTACGTGGACCGAGTTCGAGGACTACAAGTTCGATATGCAATTCGCTGCCGACTCGCGTGTGGCGGACCTGATCCGCCAGCTCCGGTTTGCCTCAGTATCGGACACGCTGTCCCTGGCCGCCCGAGAGGTAATCACCTCCTGGGATCTGGACGCCGGCCCCGGCAACCCCAACGCGGCGCTGTCCGTCCTCACCTTGCAACCCTTCCTCACGGAATACGGCGCGCCGGTATCCACCAGGGAGTTGACGGCCAGTCTCCGATCTGCCGCCGAGTGGTTGTTTGATCAACATGGGACATTGACACCCCCCTGGGAAGAGGTCAACCGGGTGCATCGGGGTGATATCGATGTTGGGCTTGGAGGCGCACCGGATGTGCTGCACGCCGTGTACGGTCGTCGCGCCGATGATGGTCACCTGGAGGGATACCAGGGCGATTCCTACGTGCTCCTGGTGCGGTTCGCGGAAGGGCGCGTGGAGTCAGAGAGTGTCCACGTGTTCGGGTCGGCCACCAGTCGACCAGAAAGCCGGCACTATGCGGACCAGGTACCCCTGTTCGTGGATCGCCGCCTTAAACCGATGGCCTTCTATCCGGATGCGGTGGAGGCCGCCGCGGTCAGGCGGTATCGACCGTAGCACTGTGGGCCACGGTCAAGTGTATCGACCGTAGCCCCCTCCGTAGCACTCACGCGCGGTCGACGGTGGTCTCCTCCAGGGCTGTCCGGTAGGCGGCCTTCAGCATGCATTGGAAGTGATAGACTCCCGGCTCGGCATCAGCCGAGAATCGGCCCTGATCGTAGGCCCGCGATTCCAGGCCACGCTGCACGTGTTCGCAGATCTCGACGTCTTCCATCTGGACCCGATCGCTGAACTCGGCGTCGTCCTTGATCATCGAAGCGTCCGTCCCCCGCACATAGTAGTAGTCGAAGATCACGCGGCATCGATCCCGGGTAACCGGCACAATGCGGTTCACCTGAAGGCGATGAGGCAGGATGTTCAGCATCAGGTTGGGGAAGACAAAGTAGTAGAACGCATCCCCGGAGGGCGTGCCGTAGATGTTGTCGCCCTCCTGAAGTGGGCTGTACTGCAGCGAGTAGGTGGGGTAGGTCTCCGTCACATAGTTGCGGTAGTCCAACAGGTCGCACAACTCCGGATGGACAATCGGGAGGTGGTACCCTTCGAGGTAGTTGTCCACGTACACCTTCCAGTTGCAGGCCACGTCGTAAAGGTCTCGCCGCTCAAACCGCATTTGGGACAGGTCCAGCGGGGCGATGCGGTCCGTAATTCCCCGGACCGTTTCCTCAATGGACCCGCCTCGGCCAAGGTTTACGAACACCATTCCCTGCCACTCAGTGACCTGAAGCGGAGTCAGGCCAAAGTCACGCTTGTCGAAGAGGTCCGTGCGGTCAAAGCGCGGCACTCCGCGAAGGCTGCCGTCCAGCTTGTAGGTCCACCCGTGATACTTGCACTGTAGCATGCGCGCCGTCCCACAGGTGTCGGTGACCAGCGGCCCGCCGCGATGACGGCAGACGTTGTACCAGGCACGGAGTCGATTCTCCTTGTCGCGAACCACGACGATGGGCTCGCCGGCCACCGTATCGGCGCGGTAGGCACCCTCCTCGGCCAGGTCACTGGCAGGGCCGACGTACTGCCAGGAGTCCGAGAACAGGAGACGTCGGTCCAGTCGGTGGAACCCCTCGTCCACATACCAGGAACTCGGGATGGTTTCGGCCCGGGCAAGGGGCAGGATCTTCAGAGTTTCGAAAGAGAGGTCGGGCAGGTTGGTCGGCAACGAAGTCAGAGGGATAGGGCTCGCTCAGCAGCCCGGGTGACGGCCTCCAGGGGCATTGCTGCGCCCGTCCAGATCTCGAAGGCCGCGGCGGCCTGCCCAACGAGCATGGGAAGACCGTCCACGCAAACCGCTCCAGCTGCGGCAGCTTCCTGCAGGAGCCGCGTCGGTCTGGGGTTGTAAATCAGGTCATACACCATCTGGCCGGGACGGAACGAGCCGCCGGAGAGGGGGGATAGGGATGTATTCGGCCACATGCCGATCGGCGTGCTGTTGACGATAAGGTCGGTCTCTTGGACAACCTCCAGTCTTCGGTCCCACGCCTCGAAGCTGACATCTAACGATCCGTCAAGCAGCGTGTCAATGGCAGCCTGGGCTCTTTCCGGGGAGCGTGCGAAGATGCGGAGGCTCTTCAGAGCCGGGAGTTGCTTCAGCGCAAATACCACGCTGCGAGCCGAGCCGCCTGCACCGAGCAGTGCGGCGCTGCGGATCTCGGTGTGAGGGGCGGCGCTGCGGATTTCGCTGGGAAGGGCGGCCAGAAGGGGGTTCAAGAACCCGACGTGGTCCGTGTTGTCTCCGTGCAAACCCTCTCCCTGCACGGTGATGGTATTCACCGCGCCGATCGCCCTTGCGCCAGGGGACAGCGAGTCCATCAGCGGAAGGACGGCCTGTTTGTGTGGGAGGGTCACGTTCACGCCCCGATATCCTGCCCGTGACATGGCGCCGATCCAGGCGCGCAGATTACCGGGGTGCACATCCAAAGCCGCGTAGGTCCCGGACAAGCCCAGTTCCCCGAGTGCGGTCCCGTGAATGACCGGGGAGATGGAGTGCTCCACCGGGTGCCCAATGAGTCCGAGCCTGAAGTGCCTTTCCTGCATGGTCAAAGATAAACGCCGCCGGATGCGGTCACCTGTTGCGAGGGGCCCGATGCGGGTCTTACCGTCAATGGACAACCATTCAGCCATTGCTCCCATGTCGCACGTCAGCTTTCTGGACCAGGTCTACCGGATGTATGAGAAGGCCGCGGCCCATACAAAACACACCGATGGGATCATTGACCAGATCAGGATCTGCAATTCGGTTTACGCCATGGAATTCCCGCTGAAGCGCGATGACGGGTCCATTGGCGTGGTCAAGGCCTGGCGCGCAGAGCACAGCCATCACAAACTGCCGGTGAAGGGCGGAATCCGGTTTGCGCCGAATGTGAATGAAGACGAAGTGGTAGCGCTGGCTACCCTGATGACCTTCAAATGCGCCATTGTCGATGTACCGTTCGGCGGGGCCAAGGGCGGGGTCAAGATTGATCGGAGGGATTACTCACAAACCGAGATCGAGCGCATCACCCGGCGCCTGACCTTCGAGTTGATGAAGAAGAACCTGATCGGTCCGGGCGTCGATGTGCCCGCTCCCGACTATGGTACCGGGGCCAAGGAGATGGCCTGGATTCTGGATACCTACAACCAGTTCACGGATCAGCCGCTGGACGCGCTGGCGTGCGTCACCGGAAAGCCGCTCGGTCAGGGCGGCATACACGGGCGTACGGAGGCCACCGGCCGCGGCGTGTTCTTCGGGATCCGCGAGGCCTGCCAGGACAAGGCGGCCATGGATGAGTTGGGTTGGAATGTCGGTCTGAAAGACAAGACCGTGGTGGTACAGGGCCTTGGAAACGTGGGCTATCACGCTGCCCTGTATCTGCAGGAGGGCGGTGCCACCATCGTTGGGCTGGCCGAGTATGAGGGCGCCATTCACAACCCGGATGGGCTGGATGTCAAGGACGTGGTCCGGCACCGAAAAGAGACCGGTTCAATTCTGAACTACCCCGGGGCGACGAACATTGAGAACTCCGTCGAGGCGCTGGAGCTGCCCTGTCACATCCTGGTGCCGGCGGCCCTCGAGGCTGTGATCACAACCAGGAACGCGAGTCGCATCCAGGCCCGCATGATCGGTGAAGGCGCCAACGGACCGGTCACCGCGGATGCGGACGCCATCCTGCTGGAAAAGGGCTGCATGATTCTCCCGGACGTCTACCTGAATGCCGGTGGCGTGACGGTCAGCTATTTCGAGTGGCTGCGCAACCTGTCGCACGTTCGATTCGGCAGGATGAACAAGCGGTTTTCGCAGTCGAGCAGCGAGAAGGTCTTGAGAGCCATCGAGAAGGGCACCGGTGTGAAGCTGGACGAGACCCTGATCCAGGAGGCAATTGCCGGCGGTGACGAGGTGGACCTTGTCAACAGCGGCCTGGAGGAAACGATGAGCGCGGCCTATCACCAGATAGCCGAGGCCGCTCGCAAGGAAAAGACGGACCTCCGGACTGCGGCGTTCATCGTAGCCATCAACAAGGTGGCCGTGGCCTACAAGGAAATGGGAATCTTCCCGTAAGAGGCTGTCACGGTGTGGATGGCGGGATCCGTTAGTTCGAGGCTCCCACCACGGCCGAAGCAGCAGCGCTGGCCCCGGCGCTGCTCGACGCGCCAGCGCCGGCTGTCTCCGATGCAGTCACGCCACCGTACCGCCGAAAGAACGCCCGCTCTTCCCTGACCATGAGGGATTCCGCGCGGGCCGGCAGGACAACACCGCGGGATCTGAGCTTGTTGAGCATGGTCAGCCGGTCTATCTGCCGGGAGGTCTCTGCGTCCAGGCTGTCGCGCCGCGACTCGAAGAACTGCACCAATTTGGCCGTCTCGCCCTCGATGCGTTCGCTTTCGGCACCTACGGACTCAGCCAGTCGAGCCTGCCAGGCAACCATGCGGTTCCGCTCGCCCGGGCCTGCCCTCTCCAACTCGGCGCGAAGTCGCTCATCCACGACCACTTTGAGCCCGTTGTCCGCGTAGAAGCGGATGGGTGGCGCGTCCGGAGGCAGAGGCGCCTCTCCTTCGCGCGTTCGACGATCCACATCCTGCCAGAGTCCAAACATGGCCTCAACTCTGCCTGCAGCCTCCACCATCTCTGCGCGTGAATGCGGAGGAGGCGGAGGCGGTCGCTCCGACGATTCGGGCGAGGGCAGGACTTCGGGGTCCTCCAGGGCCATCTTGACCAGCATGTCAACTTCTCCGGCATCAAGCGTGGTGCCACTGCTACGGAGGTTCATGATGCTGGCAGCCAGGCGCTCCATCTGTTCCGGCCGGACCTCTCCGGAGGCCAGTCTATCCTCCATCAGGCTGATGGTAGCAAAGGCCTCGTCTTTTTCTCCTTGCTCCGGCACCAGCGCCAGGAGATGATTTGAAACCGATTGCAGGGCGGTGCCAATGAGGTCCTCTTCTGATTGGGACAGGTACAGGTACCCACCGATCGAGACAGTCAGAAGGACTGCAATCACACCGTATTCCCGCCAGAGAGTACCCATCACCCGTATCGCTGTTCAAAGGGCATTCTACCGGAAGCCCGTCGGATGTTTCCCTTGAGAACGCATCCAAAGGTGCTGCTATTGCGCGACGCGAAGGGCAAAAACAAAGGCGCCCGATCCTCCCACCAAGGATCGGGCGCGCCCCGTGAAGCGGGCACCCGACAGAAGCAGGTACCCTGAGGTGCTCGTTTGCGGTCTAGCCGCAGCCGCTCGTGTTACCGCAGTTGGGACACGAGTAGCAAGAGCCTGCGCGGACCGTGATTGATCCACAGTTAGAACAGGGAGGTGCATCCTCCTGGTTCTGGAATCCTGATGAAGTAGCCACAGCAGGGGCGGTTGCTACCGCTGCGCCTCCTTCGAGAAAAGCATCCACCGTGCCGCCGGTCGGGGGAGCCGCGGCCGGAAACATGTCCGCCTGCTCAGTATCTGCGGCTGGGCCGGAGTGATCCACTTCCGTAGCGACGGGGTCCGCCACCTTGACCAGAGGCGCTTCCGGATTCAGGAATTTGTGCTCCAGGTACCGGAAGATGTAGTCCATGATGGACTTGGCGATCGGGATCTGCCGGTTGTTGGTGAAACCGGACGGCTCGAAGCGCATGTGGCTGAACTTCCTGCACATGTCCTCCAGCGGCACGCCGTACTGCAGTGCCAGTGAAATGGAGGTGGCGAAGGCGTCCATCAGGCCCGAGATCGTTGATCCCTGTTTGGCCATCGTGATGAAGATCTCACCCGGCATCCGCGTGTCCGGGTACTGACCCACGTGGAGATACCCTTCATGTCCCGCGATGGAGAACTTGTGGGTTATCGACGGGCGCTCATCAGGCAGGCGTCGGCGCTCGGCTGTATGCACCACCCGCTCCACGACACGTTCGATGATCTGAGGCTCGGCCGTCAGCATACCATCGCCGGTGGCCTCGACGGCCTCGGTGGCGCCCTGGGTGTTGCCTCCTTCTGAGGTGGACAGCGGCTGGCTGCGTTTGGAGTTCTCGCGGTAGATGGCCACGGCCTTCAGACCAAGCTCCCAGCCCAGCCTGTACGCTTCGGCGATCTCCTCCACCGTGATCTCTTCCGGCATGTTGACCGTCTTCGAGATGGCACCCGAGATGAACGGCTGGCACGCGGCCATCATTTTGATGTGGCCGATGTGGTGAATGGAACGCGTGCCCTTGAACGGTTTGAACGCGCAGTCAAACACCGGCAGGTGCGCCTGCTTGACGTGAGGAGCACCCTCAATGGTGTCGTTTTCCTCCACGAACGCCATGATGGCATCAATCTCCTCTGCCGTATAGCCCAGCTCGCGGAGCGCCAGCGGCACCGTGCGGTTGACAATCTTGAGCATGCCATCGCCCTTGCCCGCCAGGAGCTTGTACTTGACCAGAGCGATGTCCGGCTCGATGCCTGTGGTATCACAGTCCATCATGAAGGCGATGGTCCCTGTAGGCGCGAGCACGGTGGCCTGTGAGTTCCGGAAACCATACTTCTCACCGAGAGCAAGCATGCGCTCTGCGGACTCGTGTGCCGCATTCAGCAGGTAGATCGGGCAGGAGGCGTCGATCTCCGAGACCGCGTCCCGGTGCATGCGCATGACCTCCAGGAAGGGCTCGCGATTCTTCTTGTATCCGTCGAATGGTCCGATGGCATCAATGCCGGCGATCTCGGCGCTTCGCGCGAAGGCCTCGGAGTGCTCGATGGCCATAAGCGCACCGGCGACGGCACGACCGGCGTCCGAGTCGTAGGGGAGGCCCATCGACATCAGCAGCGCGCCGAGGTTGGCGAAACCGAGACCGAGCGGCCGGTAGGCGTGGCTGTTCTTGGCGATGCGGGCCGAGGGATAGCCGGCGTTGTCCACCAGGATCTCCATGGCCGTGATGTAGATCCGGCTTGCTGCGCGGAACCGTTCTACGTCTACCGTGCCGTCTTCCTTCTGGAACTTGCGCAGGTTCAAACTCGCCAGGTTGCAGGCCGAGTCATCCAAGAACATGTACTCGGAGCATGGATTGCTCGAGTTGATGGGTCCGGAGTTCTTGCAGGTGTGCCAGCGCTGGATGGTGTCCTCGTACTGCATCCCCGGATCCCCACAAATGTGGGTGCCTTCGGACATCTTGCCCAGCAGTTCCGCGGCATCAACGGATTCCACAGCCTCGCCGTTGGTAACCGCCGTGAGCGAGAATGCCTTCCCGTCGCGGGCGGCCTCCATGAAGGCATCATTTACGCGAACCGACTGGTTCACATTCTGGAATGCCACTGAGCCGTAGGCCGGGCCATTGAAGGACCCATCGTAGCCTTCTTCAATCAGGGCCCACGCTTTCTTTTCCTCCTCCTGCTTGGCATTGACGAACTCAAGTACGTCAGGATGCCAGACCTTGAGGGTCTGCATGATGGCCGCGCGGCGGGTCTTGCCGCCGGACTTGATGGTACCGCCCGTAGCGTCCTGGACCTTCATGAAGGACACGGGACCGGAGGGGATGCCGCCACCGGAAAGCGTCTCGTGGGAGGAGCGCAGTTTTGACCAGTCGGCGCCGACGCCGGAACCGAACTTGAAGAGTCTGGCGCTCTCGGACATCAGCTGCCAGATGTCGTCAATGGAGTCTTCGACCGAGATGATGAAGCAGGCCGACGCCTGGGGACGCTCGTAGGGGTCCACGGCCTTGACGCGTCCAGACTTGGGATCCCAACCGTAGAGGGATTTTCCACCTGTGTCCCGGACACCGTACTGGTGGTTGAGACCGACGTTGAACCAGACCGGGGAGTTGAACGCGCCGTACTGGTTGACGCAAAGCCACGTCAGGTCATCATAGAACCGCTCGCCGTCCTCCTTGGACGCAAAATAACCCTGCTCGGTGCCCCAGTCGGAGATGGTCCGGGTGACACGGTGGATGAGTTGGCGAAGCGAGGACTCTCGGCCGTTCTCTGCCGGATCCACGCCATTGTGGGCTACGTCCCCGTAGAAGTACTTGCTGGAGACCACATTGGTGGCCAGCTGGCTCCAGGTCACAGGAAACTCAACGTCCTTCTGCTCAAAAATGGCCTCGCCATGCTGGTTGCGAATGGCGGCATCCCGGCGTTCCCACCGGACAGAGTCAAAGGGATCTTCCCCTTCCTGAGAAAAAACCCGCTCAATGGCGAGCCCCTGCGAGACGGGGTTTGACTGACCGTTCGAGGCCCCTTGGCCTTCAGGCTGAAAGAGTTGCGCGTCCTGTGCTTCCGGCATAGAAATCCGACAATAAGCCCGCGGGGCCAGGGGGGCATCGACGCGGGCGGGGGGAGTGAACTGGAAAGGGTGGGCGCCCGAGGCCGCGGTGGGGGGACCTCCTTACATAACGGCTATACCGGAACGTGAAGCCGAAAATCTGACAGGGGCCTGCTGGGCTGGATCTAAACTTCGCGGTTCAAATGCCCTTTCGCAAACAGTTTTTGTCCACACCTTCTCACCCGGGCCCACACCCGAAATGGCATGTTTTGTGGAAAGATAGCGGGGTTTCTTGCTGTGACTGTCCTGCCCGGACGCTGGCACCGTCGTAGACGGCCGATTCTTGTTGTGACGGGCGTTGGGGAGTATTCCCCCCTGGGGACAATAACGGCATTACCACTTCCCCAATAACGGCGCTAAGCGAACCTCTACCAATTCGGTTCTCCCGCCGAACCCTGTAGCACTTTGATCGTTCTATGGCGCCGACAAAAATCAGACGCTGGCAAGGCCCAGTAGCACCAACCCTTTTCGCCCACCATGGAATTCAACGAACGCAGCGCCTACCCGCATCCTGACGAGTTCAAGGTCATGCGTCCGGAGTACGTGGAATTGGAGGACGGTTACTTCCAGGCCACCATTACGATCGCTCCCTTCAAGGTGGTGGGAAAGAGTGTGTCGATGCCAGGCGCGCGTCGCGCGGCCATTTACGAGGCGGCAAAGACGTACCGCAACTACCACCCGTCCTACCGCATTGAGAATCCGTATCCCGCTAAGTTCATGGATACGGAAAACACCAAGTGGAAGCAGCTGACGGGAATCCAGCAGGAGCGCAACGGCGACTACGCCTTCTACGATGAGGAGGGCGAGGAGGACTTCGCCGACATCGAGCAGCTGTTGCTGTGGGATGTGCGACCCGCCGCGGTCGCAGCCGAGTAAGCGAGCGCAAGTCTGATCCGCCGACAGGGCGGGGGACGGCCGCGCCACCGAGCCGGCAGGTGTTCCTCTACAGCGTGGCCACGGCCGCGTCGCCGACCAGCAGACGCGCCGCTACAGCGTGGCCGCGGCCGCAATGACGAGCACCACGGCCAGAGGAACCATCAACGCGATGGCCAACACCGCCGCCAGGGACCCGATGAGGATCGGCACCGAGGCGAGCCGGAGAACGGCACCGGCAGAGGTAAGCTGGTCCTTCAGGGCCCAGAGCACGCCGCGGATACCCAGCAGGTAACGGCCGACGCACCATACCCGGCGAAGCCCCCCTCCGGAAAACTCCAATGCCGGGCCTTCCTGGGCCGAGACCACCTGGTTGATCACGGAAGTGGGAAGTCCGGCAAGTCCCGCGACGGCCCGCGCGAGCAGGAAAATGAAGAGCCCGGGCACCAGGAGGACCACGAACAGCAGGGCGAATCCGATGCCGGCCGGGACACCTACCGGCCAGACCCACGTGAGCACCGGTCCGACAACCCCTGCGGCGGCCGCCCAGCCCACGTAGGCAACGCGGTCAAAGCTCCGGACAATGGCGTCGGAGGCCCGGGCCAGGGGAGCAAGTACGCTCAGGCCCGTGCCGGGAGATGAAAGGCCCGTGCCGGGAGATGAAGTTGCGCTGTCACTCATGCGTCTCGGGCTTCAGGGTCCGTTCCTTTATCTGGTCCAGGAATCGCACCGCCTCGGTCTGGTCTTCCGGCAATTCATCACTGAGGACGGCTTCCTTGATGGCCCCGACAGCACGCTTCTCCGGCCCCGGCAGGGTCCGGATGTACTGCATGAACAGGGCGCCGCGACGGATTGCGTCCTCGCGGTTGGTCATCATGAGATCTCGGGCCGCCCCGTGCTCGTTGGGAATGATGCCATCGAGAATGGCTTCGGTGATGCGGTCTTTGAGGATTCCCACGGCGAGCCCTTCGCCGATGCCCAGTGCCTCCATGATCTCCTGGCCGTCGACCGGAGGACGGAAGTTGCGCAGTTGGTCCTTCTCCTCAACGTCAATCAGCTTCTCGTCCACGCGGTCAAACGCACGGAGATAGCGCCGCACCCGGGCAGGATTGCGTGAGGTGATGTCCGCCCTTACGAGCGTCATCAGGTCATCGACATCGTCGCCTGCATCGAACAGGAGTCGGCGAACGGCCGAGTCGGTTACCTCCTCGTCGACCAGCGCAACCGGTCGATGGTGCAGCCGGACCAGTTTTTCGACATAGTCGGCACGTTCATCAAGCGGGAGCTTCAGGCGTCGAAGCAGGCCCGGAATCATCCGCGACCCGCGATCCTCGTGCCCGTGGAACGTCCAGCCGGTGCCTGGTCTGAAGCGCTTGGTAGAGGGCTTGCCGATGTCGTGAAGGAGCGCCGCCCACCGGAGCCAGAGTGTTTCCTCCGCCGGCCGGTCGGTGGTCAGTTCCACGAGGTTGTCCACAACCTGCAGCGTGTGGTAGAAGTTGTCCTTGTGCTTGTGCCCCCGGACCTGCTCGACCCCGCGGAGATCAGATAGCTCTGGCAGGAAGTGAGGCAGAACACCGGTCTCCTCCAGAATGCGAAATCCAACCGAGGGCTGGCGGCTCGCCATGATCTTCTGCAGTTCGTCGGCGATGCGCTCCACGCTGACAATCCGGATGCGCTCGGCCTCGGCGCGCATGGCTGCCCAGGTGTCATGCTCCAGGTCAAACCCCAGTTGCGCCGCAAAACGTGCGGCCCGCACCATGCGAAGCGGATCGTCGGAAAACGTCTGAAAGGGATCGACCGGCGTCCGCAGGGTACCCTGATCGAGATCCCGCATGCCGCCGAAGCGATCGACGATCTCACCGACCCCATCCGCTCGGAGCTGGGCCGCGAAGGCGTTCACCGTGAAGTCGCGGCGCTTGAGATCGTCCTCCAGCGTCCCGTCCGCCACGATGGGCTTCCGTGAATCGCGCCGATAACTCTCCTTTCGGGCGGCAACGAACTCCAGGATCATGGTCTCACTGCTTTCCGACGGGTCCGGAATCCTGATTGCCGCGGTCCCGAACTGCCGGTAGACATGCACCGTGGCACCCCCGAGGCGTTTCGAAACCGCTTCGGCCAGCTCAATCCCGGTGCCCTTACCGACGGTGACAAAATCGAGATCGGTCGTGGACCGGCCCAGAATGGCATCCCGAACGAAGCCGCCTACCACGTAGGCATCGATTCCACGCGATTCGGCAGCATCGCCGATGGTGGCGAGCAGGGCACGATGGGGTTCAGAAAGAAGGGAGCGCAGAAACGACATCCGCTGCTAACGCCCCACCGCTCCGGCGCGTTCTAGGGCCGTGATGAGGTCCATGGAGTCTTCCAGAAGCACCGCACCCGGGCTACCCTCGGAGAACCGCCGGATTTCAGAGCGAAGTCCGGCGTCAGGGTCATATTGAAGCGTGAGAAGACGCGGCTTTCCGGATCCGGCAAGCGAGACCTGCACGGATCCGGCTTGTGCGGTGACCTGCACCGAGAGCATCTGACCGGCTGTTCCACGAAGGATCAGCATGCACTCGTCCCCGTCCTGCACCGATTCGACCCGCTGCACGCCGACACAGCCGGAGATCCAGAGACCGAGATCCAACAGGTGGTCCACACCACAACCGGTGGGCGCAATGATATTGACCCAAGGCTGTGGGTCCACCGTATCAAGGCCGCGACGCAGCCACCGGGGAAAACCAACCCGGACGCCTGCCTCCTCGGCCAGGCGAAGCAGGTCCTTCGCCGCACGTCGGCTTGCGGGCACCTCGGTCAGCAGCACATCGAATCCGCTCCGGATGGCCGTTTCTGCCGTGAGGTTGGTGTTGAGAACCCCGGTCAGGCCCGGAACCACAAGGGCATCCGGCGCCCCAATCAGGGCCACGGGCCGTTCAATATCCAATGACGGTTCCATCCTTCCTCATTTCGGACGCCCCAAAATACACGCGCTTCGACGGATCCCAGCGTATGGCCTGATAGCCGCCCATGCCCGCATCGCCTTCCGCGTACCTCACATCGTGACCCAGGGCCCGGAGCGCCTCAAGGATGTCAGCCGGAAATCCCGTTTCGAGCACCAGCGTTCCGCCGCCGGAGAGCTTGGGCCCCGTCGGCTGGCTGCTGCCTACGTGCCGGTACCGCGCGGCGTCCCCGGCCTCCTGGACGTTCATCCCGAAGTCCAGCATGTTCACCACGATCTGTGCATGACCCTGGGGCTGCATGGCCCCGCCCATCAGGCCAAAGCTGAGAATAGGCTCACCATCCTGACTGACGAATGCCGGGATGATGGTGTGAAAGGGCCGCTTGCCGGGCGCGTAGGCATTTGGATGATCGGGATCCATGTTGAAGAGTGCCCCCCGGTTCTGGAGCACGAATCCAAGGCCGTCGGGCATCAGTCCGCTACCCATGCCGGCGTAGTTGCTTTGGATCAGGGACACCATCATGCCGTCCTTGTCGGCAACGGTCAGATAAATGGTGTCGCCGGACTCCAGGAGTGGATCCCCATCGGGCACGAAATCCATGGCCCGGTCCGTCCGGATCAGGGCACGCCTCCGGGCGGCGTACTCCTTGGAGAGGAGTTCCTCAATCGGCGCCTTGAAGAAATCCGGGTCCGCGTAGAAACGGGCGCGGTCCTCAAACGCCAGTTTCTTGGCCTCAGTCTGCAGATGCAGGTATTCGGCTGATCCGAAGCCCATGGAGGCAAGGTCAAACTCCTCAAGGATGTTCAGCATCTGGAGAGCCGCGATTCCCTGGCCGTTGGGCGGCAACTCCCATACCTGGTATCCGCGATAGTCCACCGCCAGCGGCGTGACCCACTCCGAAGTGTGCGCGGCCAGGTCCGCTGCCCGGAGCGGTCCACCGACGCGCTGCATATAGGCGTCCACCGTCTCGGCGATCTCGCCGCGGTAAAAGGCGTCACGACCCTCCTCGCCAATCATCCGGTAGGTACGTGCAAGGTCCGGATTCCGAAAGAGGTCGCCGTGGCCGGGAATCCTGCCTTCGGGGACAAATGTGGCGCGCAGGTTGGCGAGGTCCTCGATGTCATCCTCGTTCCGCGCATACCGCTCCATGTTCATGTTCCAGTAGTACGCGATCACCTGCGACAGCGGGAAGCCCTCTTCCGCGTACTGGATGGCAGGAGCCAGGACCTCCGTCATCGGCAGGATCCCGTAGCGCTCATGCAATTCGAACCAGCCGTCCACGGCACCCGGAACGGAAACGGACAGGCTGCCGAACTGCGGAATGGAACTGCGATCCCCGAGGCGCGCCTGGAGGTCTTCCAACGACTGACCAAGCGGGGCAC
Source organism: Rhodothermales bacterium (assembly GCA_013003255.1). Classification (GTDB taxonomy): domain Bacteria; phylum Bacteroidota; class Rhodothermia; order Rhodothermales; family UBA10348; genus JABDJZ01. The sequence continues at coordinate 3,000 of JABDJZ010000435.1, read as the reverse complement.
GGCCCGACGCATTCAGGCCCACGACATTTCGTGTCTTCGGGTCCCACACGATCGCGAAGAGGTCGCCGCCGATGCCGCACCCCGTGGGCTCCACCAGTCCCAGAACCGCATTGGCAGCGATGGCCGCATCAACGGCGGAGCCGCCGGCCTTCAGAATGTCGATGGCTACCGCCGAAGCCAGGGGCTGGCTCGTGGCAGCCATGCCGTTTGCAGCCACCACCGGAGAGCGTGTGGCGAAGTTCTCTCCCACGAACCGGTCTCCACGGAGGCTCTGGGCGGATGCGGACATGGTCATCAGGGCCAGAATGAACAGGAGGCTTCGTTTCATGGTCTACGAGGTTTCACTTTGTATCACCCGAAGGCGGGCCACCCGGCCCCCGGGGCCGACGGCCCAGACTGTGCCTTCCGGACTTGCCCCGACGGCCCAGTAGTTCTCGGCGTCCAACGTCGACCACGTGGTCCCGCCGTCTGTGGACAGGGCGCTTCCGGTGGGCGCCACGGCAATCACGGTGGGCGTCGGCGCGCCCGGTACAAAGGTGGCACCAAATACGGATCCTCCCAGGCCGGAATCACCACCCATCGCCCACGTTGCACCGCCATCGGAGGTCAGCGCGGTGTGCCCGTAGAGCGAGTCGGGCCGCGTGTACTCTCCGCCCAGAGCGATGCCTTGCTCAGCATCCAGGAAGCTCAGTGTGAAAATGCCTGACGATCCGCTGGTCGACGGGATCGGGGTAACCACGGCGGCCCAGGTCGCGCCATAGTCGCTGGTTCTGTATACGCGAGTGTCGATGCCGGAAGCGCCGGTCCCAAACCAGGCTCGGCCGTTCTCGCCGGTAACCAGACACGTGCCGCTTGAGGCGAAGGCGCCCTCGCCCTGGTGCGCATCCTCCAGCGCATCGGGGTCCACGCGGCTCCAGGTATCACCGCCGTCCGACGTCTTCATCAGCATGAAATCAGAATCGGGGGCATCACTGAAGACGATGCCGGTTTGGGGATCCCAGAATGACATGCAGTCAAAGAACCCGGCCGGCTCGGTGACCCGGTAGACTTCTTCCCAGCTTCGGCCTCCATCGGCGGTGCGGTAAATGCGAGACGTCTCGCCCGGCCCGGTAGACATCAGGAATGCCAGATCCGCGTCGATCGCGTGCACATCCCGGAATTCGAGGTCCTCGGCACCCGGGACCTGCGCGGTCTGCCAGTTGGCGCCGCCATCAACGCTGCGTCCGAACGTCCCCCGGTTTCCACTCACCCAGACCACGGATTCGGAGCTGGCACTGATGGCCTGGAGCCGCGCCTGCGAGCCCGTTGTCTGCTGCTCGAACACGGCAGTCGTCCACGGTTCGGGCGGAGTATCGGAGGATGAACAGCCGCCAAGGACCACAAAAGCTGCAAGAATGAGACGACGCATGGGGGTTCTTGGGGATCCAGTGGCAGAATGAGGGATTCCACCAAGCTAGGGCTGAACCACTTTCGTCGCAGAAAAACCCGCCACCATGTCTACCCGAACCATCATCGCCGGCGCCGTCCTCCTGCTGGGCCTCGTGGGCTACCTGGCCATTGGACTTCCCTCCAGCGCCACTGCTTCCAACACCATGATCGTATACAAGAGCCCGACCTGCGGCTGCTGCGGTGCGTGGATCGAGTACATGGAAGAGGCCGGTTTTGACATCGAGGTCCGTGACATGCAGAATGTCACCCCGATCAAGGAGCAGGAAGGTGTCTATCCACGGCTTCGCTCCTGCCACACTGCCACCATTGGCGGCTACGTGCTTGAGGGCCACGTTCCGGCCGAGCAGGTCACGCGCATGCTGGCCGAGCAGCCGAACATCCGCGGCATCGCCGTTCCGGGCATGCCCATCGGTTCTCCCGGCATGGAGCAGGGTGACCCTGCCAACTACGATGACTATCAGGTGGTCGCCTTCACCAACGACGGCGAATTGACCGTCTACGCAGACATCAAGGCAGGGTCCTGAGGTTGCTGCAGCCGTATTTGGGCTGTTCCAACAGGGACTTCCAAGTCAGGAGGGCCCGAAGGAAGCAGCTTCAAACAAGTTGGGCAGCCTGGCTGCTGCTGGCTCTCGTCTGGGGCTGTGATAGCCCACCCGCTGAGCCGGAACGCCTGATCATCGGGGAGCCTGTCGCCGCCGCGACCGGCTTTGCCGAAGTCGTGGATGCGGACGCCCGCGTAGAAGTCCTGGCCGAGGGGTATGCCTGGTCCGAGGGTCCTGTTTGGGTGGGAGGATCGATTGGCCTCCTCTACTCGGATGTCCCGGGCAACACCATCCATCGATGGCACGAGGCTGATGGCGCATCGGTCTGGCTCACGCCGTCCGGGGATACTGACGGGTCCGGGGGCGGCGGCTCAAACGGACTTACACTTGATGCCGCAGGGCGCCTGATCCTGGCCCAACATGGGGACCGGAGGATCGCCCGGCTCGAGGCACCTTGGGATAATCCTGCATCGCGCTTCGAGACCCTGACTGATAGCTACGACGACCGCCCGTACAACAGCCCCAATGATCTGGTATTTGGCAGCGACGGCTCGCTGTATTTCACCGATCCGCCCTATGGCCTGGAGTCGCCTTCGCAATCTGCGCTGGGATTCATGGGCGTGTACCGCCTCGGGCCCTCCGGCAATGTCTCGCTGATCGACTCTACGCTGACCCGCCCCAACGGAATCGCGCTCTCTCCGGACGAATCCGTCCTGTACGTGGCCAATTCCGACCCGGAGCAGGCCATGTGGGTGGCGTATGACCTGTCACCCGACGGCACGGTGTCAGGGAAGCGAGTCTTTGCCGATGCCACTGCCAGCGTGGGTCAGGAGAACCCCGGCTTGCCTGACGGCCTCAAGGTCGATACAGAGGGCCGGTTGTTTGCCACCGGTCCTGGCGGTGTCTGGGTGTTGGACAGCAGCGGTGCCCACCTCGGGACCATCAGGACGGAAGGCGCGACGGCCAACGTGGCATTCGGCGAGGACGGGTCAACCCTGTTCCTCACCTC
>JABDJZ010000419.1 GCA_013003255.1 Rhodothermales bacterium | reverse complement strand
GACACGGAGGCCATGCTGGAAATGGCCATCGTGGAGAACGTCCAGCGCGAGGAACTCAACCCTATCGAGGTGGCTCTGGGCTACCAGCGCCTGATCGAGGAGTGTGACCTCACCCAGGAGGAGGTGGCCAAAAAGGTTGGCAAAGGGCGCGCCACGGTCACCAACCTTCTCAGACTGCTCAAACTGCCCGCCGCCGTACAGGCCCATCTCCGCGATGGCAACCTGAGCATCGGGCATGCCCGCGCCCTCATTCCGGTCGATGACGACTCGGCCCGGGAGACGCTGGCGCAGCACATCATTGACGAAGGGCTCTCCGTGCGCGCCACCGAGGAGCTGATCAAGAAATGGCTGGCCGGCCCCGAGACGCCCAGAGAGCCCAAGGCGGCCGGCGGAACGCCCACGCGCGATGACTTGGTGCTGCGCAGTCTCACGGATCGCCTGCGGTCCGGACTCGGCACAAAGGTGGCCATTAGACCGGCGAACTCCGGTGACGGCGGCAAGATTGAAATCGAGTACTACTCCGCCGACGATCTGGAACGCCTGATTGAACTGATCGGGTAGGCGCGTGCGTCGAGTGATCACGCTGCTGGGTCTGATGGTGGTCTTCGGCCAGGGTAACGTGGGCAGTGCCCAGGTGGCGCAGGAGACCGTGGTGGCTGACGAGCCGATCCGCTCACCTCGCGCGGCGCTTCTCCGGGCCAGCCTAGTCCCTGGATGGGGGCAGATTTACAACCGGGAGTACCTGAAGCTTCCGCTCCTCTACGGTGCCATGGGCGCGCTGGCGGTGACGGCCATACAAGCCAACCAGGACTATGTCCTGTACCGGAACGCGTTTCAGTACAAGGCCTTCGACGAAATCACGGCCGAGGGCGAGACCAACCCGGCAGCCCAGTACCAGTCGGACTATGAGACGCTTGCTGCGGAGTTCGGCCCCATTTCATCCAGCCCGCTTGAGGCCCAGCGCGACAACTTCCGTCGCAATCGGGACCTCTCCATCATCGGGGTGGCAGCAATCTGGGGACTGGGCGTCCTGGATGCCTACGTCAGTGCCCACCTGAGCAGCTTCGACGTAGGCGAGGATCTCACACTGAAGGTAGACCCGGGGGTGCATCCCCTGCCGCGAGCGGGCGGTGTCGGAACCAGCCTGACCCTGACGATTTCGTGGTAGCCACAAAAGTGGCAACGGTATGTTACCCTTTGGTCACTAGTCGCGGCTGATGGGTGATATCACCCCCTGATCTGGCTGGCCATTATGGGGGGCACGCAGCGGAGTCCTTCCGGGGCTCCACAGAAACAGCCCGCGCTTCCAGGGCGGCTTCTGAAACAAAGTCTGCGCGTCCTGCACTAAGTCCGGCAAACACACTGTAGTCGTCGACGGACGACTGATCAACCAAGACTACATGTCCCAGGTTAACGACCGGTTGGAGGAGACAACGGTTTCTCGGCCGGAACCGTCCCTTTTCGACAAGACCCATCGGTTTTTCGCGCCGGACGGCATTTACGCGCAGGTCAAGGGCGCCGACCTGTACCCCTACTTCCGGGCAATCGAGAAGAACGACGGGGCGCGTGCGATCATCAATGGTCGCGAAGTCATCATGGCAGGGTCTAACAATTACCTGGGCCTGATGTCCGATCCCCGGGTCAAGGAGGCCGCCGCAAAGGCCATCGAGCAGTATGGCACCGGCTGCACCGGAAGCCGCTTTCTGAACGGAACGCTCGATCTGCACATCCAACTGGAGGAGCGCCTGGCCGCGTTCATGCAGAAGGATGCCTGCGTGCTCTTCAGCACCGGGTACATGACCAACCAGGGTGTGCTCCAGTCCATGGCGGGCAAGGGAGACATCATCTTCAGTGACAAGGACAACCACGCCTGCATCGTGGCCGGCACCCAGGTCAGTCTCGCGGAGACCTGGCGCTTTCGTCACAACGACATGGCCCACTTGCGGCGCCTGCTGGAGCGGGCTCGCGCGGACCGGCCTTCTGCGGGGCAGTTCATCGTAACCGATGGGGTGTTCTCGATGAGTGGCGTTCTGGCCAAGGTGCCCGAACTGGTGGACCTTGCCGAGGAATTCGGTGCCGCCCTGATGCTGGACGATGCCCACGCGGTGGGTGTGGTTGGTCCGGGAGGGCGCGGGAGCGCTGCGCATTTCGGACTCGATGACCGGGTGCACATGGTCACGGGCACATTTTCGAAGAGCTTCGCGTCACTGGGCGGGTTCTGTGTGGGGAGCCACGATGTCATCGAGTACATCCGCCACACCAGTTCGACGCACATTTTCAGCGCCTCCATGCCGCCGGCCAATGTGGCCACGGCCCTGAAGTGCCTGGATATCCTCGAGGAAGAGCCCGAGCGCGTGCAGCGACTCTGGGAGATCTCGGATTACATGCGGGAAGGCTTCCGCAACCTTGGCTTCAACGTGTGGAGCAGCGAGTCCCCCATCATCCCCGTGGTGGTCGGAGACCTGCACACCTGTTTCCGATTCTGGAAAGACCTGCTTGAGGAGGGCGTGTTCGTCAATGCCGTCGTGCCCCCGGCCGTACCGCAGGGCCAGTCCCTGATGCGTACGTCCTACATGGCTTCCCATTCCAACGAGGACCTGGACTTCATCCTCGACGCCTTCCACAAGATTGGACTGAAGCACGGCGTCATCGGCAAGAACGGACACGGTCACTGATGCCGGACTTGGTGGTGCGTCCCGTCGAGGGTCGCCGGGAGCGGGCGGCCTTCATCGATTTCCCGTTTCGCCTGTACCGGGAGGATCCCTACTGGGTGCCACAACTCAGGATGGATACCAAGAAGCTGCTCAATCCAAAGAAGAACGCCTTCTTCGAGCACGGAGACATGCAACTGTTCCTGGCCTGGGATGCCGAGGGACGCGTGGTGGGCCGGATTGCCGCGATCATCAACGGCATGCACCTGCAGAAGTACGATGACCGCGTAGGCTTCTTTGGCTTTTTCGAGTCCGTGGACCGCCAGGATGTGGTGGATGGCCTTATACAGGCTGCCGATGCCTGGCTTTCAGACCGGGGCATGACAGTGATGCGGGGCCCGGTCAACCCGTCGCTGAATGATACCGCCGGGCTGTTGATGGACGGATATGAGAGCGCCCCTTTCGTCCTCATGACCCACAATCCCGACTACTACCCTACGCTGCTGGAGGCGGCCGGCTTTCGTCGGGAGATGACCCTCTGGGCCTACTACATCCACCGGAAGTACGCCAACCTGGACAAGCTGGAGCGTGGCGCGGCCCTCGTGAAGCGTCGAAATCCGGGCCTCCGGATTCGGACGCTCAACATGAAGCGCTTCAAGGAGGAGGCGGCGATCATCCGCGACATCTTCAATGACGGCTGGCAGGACAATTGGGGGCACGTCCCGATGACGCCCTCAGAGTTTGACCACCTGGCTGCGGAAATGAAGCAGGTGGTCGACCCGCGGATGGCCTACATCCTTGAGCTCGATGGCAATCCGGTGGCTTTCTCCGTGACCATTCCGAACATGAACCAGGCCCTGGCCGGCGTGCGGAATGGCCGGCTCCTTCCCTTCGGGATTTTCAAGCTCCTGGCGCGCGTGCTGTTTGGCGGCATCCAGGAGGTTCGCCTGCCCCTTTTGGGTGTCAAGAAAGAATTTCAGGGACGGGGTTTCGATGCCTTGCTGATCCTTGAGACGGCAAAGCGGGTCCCGCCACTTGGCTTCCCGGGCTGTGAGATGAGCTGGATCCTGGACAACAACATGCCGATGCGCAACGCACTTGAGAGTCTTGGCGGAACGCCTCACCGGGAGTATGCCATCCTGGACCGGCCGATATCGGGCGCCACGGCATGACGGGCATTCGGTTCGTCTACTTTGACCTTGACGACACACTGCTGGATCACCGCCAGGCCCAGCATCTGGCACTTGTGGATCTGCATGGGATGCTGCCGACTCTTGGCGAGGTACCACTCAGGAAGGTCCATTCCACCTACCGCGAGGTCAACGGCAAGGTCTGGCGGGAATATGCGGCTGGAACCCGGAGCAAGGAAGGCACGCGATCCGGCCGCTTCGAACTCCTTTTCGAGGCCCTGGGCATTGAGGCCGACGCGATGGTTGCGGCCGACAAATACCTGGAGGCCTACGCGGACCACTGGGAGTTGCACGAGGGCGCTCTGGAGGTCTTTGATCGCGTGACGAAGCGCTACCCCACCGGCGTGCTCACGAACGGGTTTGCCGAGGCCCAGCGTGCCAAGCTGGCCCGATTTCCTCACTTGACCGCCGCCTTTTCGGCTATCGTGATCTCCGAGGAGGAGGGCGTCCTCAAACCGCATCCGGAGCTCTTTCGCATAGCCACGGCCCGGGCCGGTGTAGGTCCGGCGGAGATCCTGTACGTGGGTGACTCGCTCCATTCGGACGTCGTGGGCGGCCTTAACGCGGGATGGCAGGTAGCCTGGTACACCGACGGCGAAGAAGTGGCCGGTGAGCCTCGGGTGTTTCGCTTCTCGGACTGGACCGACCTGGCCGGGCTGCTGCGTGTGTGAGCCGTTCGGCGGTCGCTCCGGCGGGTGCCTTGGCTTGGAGGCCGAAACTGTGGAGCAGGTAGTTCAGCCCTTGGCTCAAAGCCCGAAACGGTGTAGCAGGTAGTTCAGCCGGCTCCTCCACCCCAGGCCATATCCGAAGCGCTCCGCCGTTCCACGACCCAGGTGCTCCACGTACTGCTCGACCGGGAAGTCATGCACGCGAAGCCCTTTCTCGGCCGCGGCCATGCTGGCCTGCAGGACCGGCAGGCCGTGATGAATGAAGGGAGGCAGGCTCCTGTACGCGGCCGTGTTGATCATCATGAAGGCGGACACGGGAACGGGGGTACCTTCGCTGGCTGCAAATCCCCGTCCGTCTGCACGGGTCACCTGCCCGCAGGCCCATACACCGGACGCTGTGGCGTGCTGCGCCATCGGGCGGAGAAAGCCCGGTCGATGGGTGATGGTATCGCTGTCCAGGAAGAACACGCAGTCGGCCTCGCTCTCCTGGAGCACAAGGTCCATCGCGGGTCCGTGAAACCGGTTTTCGGGCAGCATCCTGGCAACCGTGTGCGGCTGATCCCGGCCAAGCTGCTCCACCACCTTGGCTGAACCATCCGCTGATCCGTTGTCAACAAGAAGGAGCGGAGCCTCGGGTTCGTGGCGGCGGAATGACTCCACCGCCTGCACCAGCAGGTCGGGCGTCTGGAAGTGTATGATCGCGGTCTGGACGGAGGGCATGAAGCCTGCCTGAGAAAGCTTATAAACCACAAAAGGCCGCCCAGCATACGCTGAACAGCCTCAGTAGGGAAGAGAAAACTCCTCCAATCAGTGCCGGGCATAACCCCCCAACGCGACGCCTCCCCCGGTTCCCCGTCGCCGCAAGCGGCTTCAGCTTCCCGGTTGTGGGAGGTACTGTCTCACATTTTTAGCAGAGTCCTAAGACCCTGCCCGGCGGTCATGCGAAGTCACGCTCTCGCGCGCTTCAACTCACGTAGTATGGGCACACTTCGTGAGCCACCCTGCTTGGCAGTCATTGCTTCCTGCTCGTCCGGAACCATCGGTTCGGCGGTGCAAGCACCGTCCTCCCCTGGTTTTTCGTGCCCTTCCCCACTCATCGCCGTAGGCGATTCGTGACTGGGGTGTGGTCGCGTCTGGTTGGTTCCGCCCGGTCGTCCTCTCGGACCAGCCTGGCTTTCCCTTCCTGCTTCCACAACGACCGCAGTTGCGCTTCCTGGGATGCGCTCCTGCCTGCCGCCACCTACCGAAGCTCACACGTTCCCCGGGAACTGGTCCCGGATCCGTCGACATATTTACCGACCCCGTGATCACCGTGGACTCGCTCTCAGCCATCCTCCCGGTTCTCCGCGGTTTCCCGCTTCCTTCCAGGCGACTCTGCTGGTCGCTCCTCCTACCGAAGCGTGCCCGAGGGCATCGTCTTCGTCGGCACTCCGTGGATCTCTTACCCGAAGGTCTTTCGATCCGCGTGGGCTACCTCATGCAGCCTAGAGACTCAATCGCGTCAAGGAACTGTGCCGTCAGGCACTGGGACTATTATAGACCGCACCTTCACCTTCGTCAATCAGAATCTTCATCAGTCCTTCCACAAACAGTGCACATCGGTATCCACACCTGAGGTGCATAAGTCTGGAGGAGCCCGTGGCTATGGGGA
>JABDJZ010000405.1 GCA_013003255.1 Rhodothermales bacterium | reverse complement strand
CAATCTGGGTCAATCCAGTGGGGACGCGAAGCCGCAGCCCTCCTCCCAGGACAGGAGCTCCAGGGGTGGAGGCTGATGGCGTGATCGAGAGGGTACCGCCAAGGGACATCCGTTCCCAGAACCTGATCATGCCCAGGTGCACCGATGCGAGCCGGTCCTCTGGGGTCGATACAGCGCGAACTCCCACTGAAATCTCACTCGGCCCTACGTAGCCGTGGATCGAAGCCCCCGACCAAAGTGCAGGAAGTGTGCCCGGAGACGCCAGCCGGCTGAAGACATGCGCGTACAGGCCCGTCGTAAGCTCCCGGTAAAGGTCGATGCCCGCGTAGCTTGACGCGCCTCCAGGTCGGGACCGCTGCCCTCCTTTCAGCACCAGGGCTCCGCGATTGAAGCTCTGGGAGAGAGTCAGTTCTGTTGCCGTCCACCGCTCGGGCCGCTGGGTGAGGTGCTCACTGCTGGAGACGAGGCTGACGGCTGTCTGGGCGGTGGCCGGATCTGCGAAGGCCGCCCCCAGACCCACCAGGAAAATCCAGCAGGCTATTCGGACCTGTGTGGTCATGCTCCCCGCTCCCGTTCGTGTCATCTCGCCCCATGATGTATCGCCCCGCAGGTATTTCAACATGCCTCGGAGCCGCCAGTAGACGGTCATCTGTCGATACCCCAGATTTTCGAGCAATAGCCATTTGATCAGCCTGCCTGCACTTCGCGCATCGCCGTACCTGCGGAAAGCGGCCTCCTCCATGAACACGGCGACCGTTGACTGAAACAGGCCGAGCGCGAGGGCGAACATCACTACAACGGCCACCGACTTGAAGCTGAACCAGCCAAACCAGAGCCCGGCAACGAAGAGCACATACCCCACCGCCTCCAGCAGCGGACCGAGGAACTCCACCAGGAGTGTCCAGGGCATCCCGATCAGGCCAATGCGACCGTACCTGGGGTTGAACAGCATCCCGCGATGCCGCGCCAGGATTTCCATGAGTCCGCGGTGCCACCGGTCACGCTGGCGTCCCAGAATCGCGCGGGTTGGGGGGCATTCGGTCCAGATCACCGCATCCGGGACGTAGACAATCCGGTAGGGTTCGTCTCGCTCCCTCAGGTGCCGATGGATGCGGACGGTCAGTTCCATGTCCTCCCCAATCGTCGTCACATCGAGGCCGCCGAGTTGGACCACCAGATCCCGCCGAAATAGACCAAGTGCTCCTGAAATGATCATCAGACTGTTCAGGCGACTCCAACCGAGACGGGCGGAAACGAACGCCCTCAGGTACTCCAGCGTCTGAAAGCCCTCAATGGCCGAGGACGGAACGCCTGCCTTCTGAACCATTCCATCCTCCATGCGGCATCCGTTCATGATGCGCACGTTTCCTCCGGTCGCCACGGTCCTGCGATCCTTCAGAAACGGCTCGACCAGGCGTGTGACGGATTGAGGGTCCAGCACGCTGTCCGCGTCCACCACACAGAAGAGCGGGTTCGCCGCGTGGGCCAACCCGGTGTTGACCGCGTCGGATCGCCCTCCGTTTTCCTTGTCTATCACGAACAGGTTGGGGTGGCGCCGGGATTGGTAGGCACCTCTGACCGGTTCTCCCACAATCCCCGGCGTTCTTGCGAGGTGGACAGGTTGAAGGTCGAAGGCCTCCGAAAGCACCCGTAGCGTGCCGTCGCCAGAACCGTCATTGACGGCAATCACCTCCAACTCGGTGTAGCGTACGGAGAGAAAGGAGCGTATCGAGGCGACGCACACCAGCTCCTCGTTGAACATCGGGACAATGATGGAGACAGCCGGTTTGTCCCGTTCCTCAACCGCTTCAACCGTGCTGAGCGCCCGTCGGCGGGTCCGGAACGCCCAGACCCGGCGAACCGCCGCGACCATCAGAATGAGATAGCCCAGGGCCACCAAAACCGTGAATCCCAATGCAATCGGTTCAGTGAATCCCTGCAACCCGCGGAGGAACTGTTCCATCACGCGGCCCACTTCGTCGGACCTTGCGGGTCCCCCGGTAGGGCCGGCGACCAGTCCACGTCGGGCTCGATCTCCCGTAGGACCCCAAGTACGGGCTCACGGGTGCCAAACAGCTGAAGTACATCCAGCGCCGCTCGGCGAACGCGCAGGACCTGCGTCGAATCCAGCGCCAGGTCAGCAACCTGTGCCGCGTCACGCTCTGCCACCTGCCTCAGCGCGGCAACGATTCGGTCGTGCCGCCAACGCTCCAGGTTGCCCAGTTGAGCCAGCGCAGCCGCCCGCAGGTGCTGATAGGAGGACCGCGTGAAGGCCAGTAGGGCGGCATCCACCACGAATGGGGACTCGTCTTCCACCAGGCCCGCCGCGGACCGGGGGTCAAACTCAGCACAGAGCTGAGCGCCCAGGGCGCGCTCTCCAGGGCGAGGACTCCGGCTCAACTCGCGGGCGGCAGCCCGAAATGGCGCGGCCAGCACGCGCAGCCCGTCCACGGCATCGCCTTCGATCCGGTTGCGAACCTCGAGCAGGAACTCGAGAAATGGACGGGCTTCTCCCCAATCGATTTCCCGGCGCGCCGCCTTGGCTGACCGGGCACCTGAGATCACATCGAACACCAAAGCCTCAAATCGTTGCTTCTGTGCCACGTATCGCGCCCGCCTGCCACCGGCCACGAGGCGGCGGAGGAAAACCACCACCACCATGAGGACAGCCAGGATGGCCAACAGCCACGTCGCGAGTGAGAGTACCGCTGTCATCGGTCAGGCGGATCGCAGTGCGCTGCGCAATTGATGGATTCTCGCGGCGGACCGGGAGAGCGCCCTGGCCCGAAGAACCAGTTCGGTGGGCGCAAATGGATACCTCAACAGATCATCGGCACCCGATTGGAAGGCCAGTTCGAGGGCGGCATCGCCACCGATTTTTTGGACAGCCAGTATGGAAAGGCCCCCGTAGGACTCATCTTCCCGCAGATCCAGAATCAGATCAACCCCGGTCTGGCCTTCCAGGGAGAGACTGGTCACCACCAGGCCGAAGGTATCCTCGAGGAGGAGTGCCTTGGCCTGGCGAGAGGACGAAGCGGTCTCGACCCGGAATCCGGCCCGCCTGAGTTGATGTGCCAGGAGACGCATCAGGAGGTCGTCCTCGTCCACCAGCAGGACCGACGTCAGCGTCTCAGGTACGCTGGGCTGCCGGCGCGCGGCGGCGCCCTCATCTGCTTCTTGGGCTCGGACAATCCGTTGACCCGTCGGCGTGATGAGTGCCAGCGACTGCCAGGACGGGCGAGGTGTAGTTGGCTGGTTCGACACTATCGGGTCCGCAGGATGGAGTGCGTGATGGTGCGGAACCCGTCCGAGAGCCGTACGAGGTACGTTCCCGGTGCCAACGCCGAGCCTTCCAGCATGACGTGGTCCGAGCGCGTGGGCGGTATCTCCAGCACCCGTCGACCTATCAAGTCAAAGACAGCTCCCGAGAACTCGCCTCCGCTGGAGCCGACCGGCAAGTGGACCCTGTCTGTGAACGGATTGGGGTATGGGCTTCCCAGGGACAGCGATGATGTCGGCCCATCACGGACCGCTCCCGTCGAAGTCGCGGCTTCAACGCTGAACTGCACGGAGGCCAGTTCCATGTCTGCCCGCTCGTCGACCAGACCGTTGCCGTCCAGGAAGAACGTGAGCTGGGTGACTCCGGAGAGCCACCGGGTGTCGTTGGAAACCCCGGCCAGATCAACCATCGCCGAGCCATCGTCAAAGGCGAGGCGTGTTTCGTGGGAGCGGAGCATGCCGTCGGTGTCCCGCCAGGTAAAGGCGAGTCGGACCGGGTGGGAGGCATGCCCCGCTACCACGAGGCTTCGGTAGGCGGACAGGTCTGCCGGGCGGCCGCCAGATCTGAGGAATCGGAATGCGGCCACCCAGGTCCGGACTGTTCCCGAGAGACGCGCCGCCCGGGTCACCGTCCCCGGTCCGACGGCCGAGCCGACCTCGGTGAAAAAGGACTCCACCGATCCACCGGCCGCGTCGGCAACGACGCCCCACGCGCCGTCCGAGACGTAGACCTCATCCATGGAAGGACTGGATCCATCGTCCAAGGTGAAGCCCAAATCGTAGGTCGGACCGATATCCAACGAGAATCGGTTCACACCCTCCGAAAGGCTGATGGCCTCACGGAAAGCCGAGGCCGGGGCAGTCTTAGTGGCTCGATGTGAGCCCGCCAGAGCCACGGTTGTGGCTCCAGACATATTGTCAATCTCGAGGTCCAGACGACCGTCTCTGTATTCGGCCGT
>JABDJZ010000503.1 GCA_013003255.1 Rhodothermales bacterium | reverse complement strand
AGAGCGCTTGGATCGCACCCAAGAGGTCAGGAGTTCGAATCTCCTTAGCTACACAGGGACATGAAGAGTCGGGACGCGAGATACACTTTTCCATGGGCATTGCTGATCATCAGCCTCGTGGCCGCGTGTGACACCGCGACTCCGGACGATCCCCTACCGATTGTCTGGGAGTACGCATCAACGATCGAGCTAGAGTCGCTGCGGGTCTCCGAGGGCGGGGAGCTTTTCGGGAATCGTAGAGGGTCGATCTCCTGGTCCTCCAACAACGGGTCGAGTTGGGTAGAGGTCTTCGAGGGTCGTGCCTCCGTTCTCGGTTTGGGCGTGGGCGGTACCATTTGCACGAATGATTCTGAGCCCGGTGCCCTCTTCAGGGACGCTGTCATCTACTGCTCGACCGATGCGGGTGCCACCTGGTCCCGCGCGCCGGACAACTCCAATTTCCTGGGTGTGGACATCACCGCAATGGAGCTTCGGGACGATGGGCAGCTTCTGGTCGGAACCAGCGGCCGAGTGCACCAAGGTGGGCAGGCCAAGCCCAAGCGTGGCCTGTTCGTGTCCTCTGACCTGGGCCAGACGTGGCAGGAGACCAGTCTCACAACCGATGACCCGTTGGCCGGAATCGAGGCCTCCTACAGCATGGATGGCGGCGACCTGCTCGTTGTTCGCTATCAGCGACTTGCGATAACGGACAACATTGCCGGGTACTTCCGGTCCATCGACGGCGGCCAAACCTGGGAGGGACTCCCCAAGCCTCCGTTCGATCAGTTCCTCGTCCAGGCCATGTCGAGGTCCCGGGATGGTGCAATCTATGCAGCCGGTGCTGAGGCGTTTCCAGGCGTCGGCCGTGTCGATGGCGTTTACTCATCGGTGGACCTAGGCGAGAGCTGGACTAGGACAAGCTTCAGAAGTGACCGCGAAGTGCTCGGCGCGACTGCCCTGCCGGATGGGCGCGTGATTGTGTCTGCGGGGTTTGACGGAGTCTTTGTCTCTGACGATCACGGGAGCATTTGGCAAGCAACCAACGAGGGACTGCCGGTGTCGTCCATAGGCACACTCGATGTGTCGGTCAGACAGCTTTTTGCGGGGCCTGGCTTTCTGTTTGCGCTGACGGATCAGGGACTCTATCGAGCGCGGCTGGGTGGGGAATGACACGCGGACGGCTGGCTGTAGGTGGCCCAGCCGGATAGTTGGTAGGGACAGCAGGGAGGATCCGTTGCATTAGCGGGGTCTCAGGCCTCCTATTCAAAACCCCTCACGAAACCCGAGCGCATTCCCCTTGTATCTGCTCACTCGAAGGCGACATCTAACCCACTGCGCGCTATGTCCCGACTTCTAGTCGTGATAGAGTCTATCGCGAGCATTTTTGATCTCTCTGGGACCTATTTCCCGTCCCGGTTCGGTCGCATGCCCAATGACCGCGAAGCGATTCAGAACGACTTTCGGGTCACATTCGGAGACCTGCACGCCGGAATGATGGAAGCTGATCAGAAGCTAAGCGAGAGCCAAGGAGAGTTGTTCGGGGCCGAATAGGCCCGAATGGCAGATAACAAGCACCGGCAGCGCGGCAACAAACCCGCAACCCGAAGAGATGGCGACGAGCCCAGTCAGAGCACGAGGCCAGACGGCTTCAGTATGTGGCAGTGGCAGGGCGCTATAGCGCACCCAGATGATATGGAGCGGTACAAGCTCGTGGACCCTGCGCTACCGGCCGAGATCGTGGGCATGGCGAAGAATCAAGCCGCGCACCGGCAGCATGTCGAAAAGGCGATTTTCGTGGGGATGCCGAAGAGATCGCAGTGGATGGCCTTCTTGTTGGCGCTCGCCATGATCTTTGCGGGGACATTCTTGATCACTCAGGGGAACGAGATCATAGGCTCGGCGACGATGATTGCCGCAATCGCATCAATGCTGACGGCTCTGTTTCGCATCATCGGCTCGCCTGGCAACGCAGGCTCCCAGGTGGAAGGGCGCCAAGGAACTAGAAGCTAATCAGTCGTCGTCAGTCGTTCTTTCTACGAGAAGGTCTCCCCGGAACCCGCTCGAATCAGCTTGAGTTATCCCGGCCATCGGGGCTATAGCTCAGTTGGTAGAGCGCTTGGATCGCACCCAAGAGGTCAGGAGTTCGAATCTCCTTAGCTCCACTACCGGGACTCGATCAGGTTCTTGATCTCCGTAGCAGCGGGGTGCCCGGGATTGGCATTGAGCGCTGCATTGATCTGCGCCAGTGCGCTAATGGAGTCGCCCTTGGCCATCATCGCCCTCGCCAGAAGGACGCGCATGTCCGGTTGCTCCGGATTGCTGGCTACCATCAGCCCGAGCATCCGGATGGACTCCTCGTGCTCGCCGGCTTCAAGAGAAACCAGGCCGAGGTTGAGGATGGGGGAGAGATTCCCCGTATCCCTGCCAAGAAGTGCCGCTGGTCGGAGGACCTCCAGGGCGCCGTCCAGGTCACCAAGCCGCGCACGAAGCAGGCCCACGTTGGTCATGCCATCAACATAGTCGGGGTCATTGGCCACGGCCGATTCGGCTGCCTGAAGTGCCTCTTCCACGCGTCCCAGTCGCGACAGGGCTGCAGCAAGCCCATTGGCTGCCGCCGCATCACCGGGGTCTTCGGCAACCGCACGGGAATAGAGTCGAACTGCTCCGTCCTCACGGTTCGTCCGAATGAGGAAATTGGCAAAGTCCTTCAGGACATTCATTGACCTGGGTGAGGACTGGTGTGCCTTGTTGTAGTAGACGTTAGCCTCCTCTTGTTCGCCCAGGTCATCCAGCGCACGGGACAGGCCGAGCAGCCTCTCCGCATCGGAAGTATCGGCTGCCACGGCGAGCCGAAAGAACTCAACTGCGTCCTGGGGTCGGCCAGACCAAAGCAGTGACTTGGCAAGCGTGAACGCGGCGTTGGAGTTGCCCGCCGCACGGAACCAGGGCAGCTCTCGCTCAGCCAGAATGAGCCCGCGGTCCACGACATCCCTGGCTCCTCGGGCATACCCGTAGGAAAGGTAGGCCCATGCCAGTTCGCCCGGCTCGGCCTCGCCGTACACAGGTTCGAGGACCAGGGGTTCTTCCACCGTTTCTGCGGACTCGACTTCGTCCGCGGGAATACTGGCTCGGATGAAGTGATCAGTAAACGAACTGTGAGGAGCGTTCTCCACCTGGCGCTTCTGCATGTGACAGGAGGCGCAGTCGGAAGTCTCTACGTGATCCGCCCGCGCGAAATCTGGTACCTCCTGAGCGACCCCCACGTGACAGGGCCTGCAGGTGGCGTTGAAAAAGTCATTGCCCGCCGTGCGGAAGTCCGCGTGTGGATTGTGGCAGGTGGTGCATTCCAGCGGACTGGGGCTATCGAGCGTTTCGAGGTAGCAGGCACTCTGTTTCAGCCGGTCAGCGTGAGAGATCACGGCAAGCCCGGTCTCGTGCGCGGGCTCGAAGAGGAGTTGGTGGTCCACCAGCCGATCCCCGGGGCGGAAGCTGTATGGATCGCTTCCATCCCTGTAGACCACGATGGCACCGTTCAAATGGCACTGCTGGCACACGTCCATCCTGAGGTCCAACTCCACATGGTCAGGATTGAAGATGGTCGGATCGGTATCCCCCGCCGGCTCCGGCACGGCACGCCGTGCCTGCACGTGCAAGTCGCCACCGCCGTGGCAGCGCTCGCAACTGATGGCAAGCGGAGTCGCCTCAAACACCTGATCAGTTCCGTCGAGAACGGGAGGGGCATTGGTGTGGCACGCCATGCACCGTGAGGTCAACTTGCGGTCAAACCGGAGATTGGCCTCCCGGTAGCCCGGGCTGAAATCCCACCTGGACTCCTGGCTGTACCACGTCAGTGGCAGTTCATCGAAGCGGCCGTTTCGCTCGGACACATAGGTCCGCGCGGCCTGTGCGCTGCCGACAACGTGCGTCACTTCGCGGATCAGTTCGTGACTCCGGCTTCCATCAGCCTCAAGACGGTATTCTTCCTGATAGAATCGGTCGCCCTCCCGAAATGCGCGGTAGAAGAAGTCGGAGGCCTCGTGACGCACGACGGGCGAGTCAAACGTCTCGACAACGCGGTCCGGACTCATTGGATAGAACGAATTGGCCATTCCGTGCGCCGCGTAGGAGGCTGCCTCAGATTCGTGGCAGGTGGCACACACCGCATCGCCGACAAAATCGGCCGCAGGCCTGACCGGGATCTGGTCACCTACAGCGGTCTCCGGCTGTGCCTGGCAAGCCGCGAGAAGCAGAAACAAGACAGGGGCGGTCGATCGGAACGTCATCGTGTTGGCAACCAGCGCGGCACTACAGGGAGCACGCGTGTATCGGTTACCGTCGCCCGGGTTTCCTTCAGAGGCCTCCGCGGCCTCAATGACCGGGGCCGTCGGTAGGCGGGGCGGCTGGTTCTAGGTCGTGCCCTCGCCGGCTTCGCCAGCCGTCTTCTTCTGTTCCGAGACTTCCGGAGCATCCGCCCGCGGGACGCGCAGGGTGAACACGGAGCCCTTGCCGGGCTCACTATTGGCCGTCAATTCGGCCCCGATGGCTTCGGCACGTTTGGCGGCAATGGCCAGGCCAAGACCTGAGCCTTCGTGGGATCGGTGGAGTCCTTCACTGGCCTGGGTAAAGACCTCGAAGATGTGGTCGAGTTTGTCCTTCTCGATACCGATTCCAGTGTCCCGAACGCGCACCTCAAGGTGGGAAGGTGTAGCGGACAACTCGGCAATCACGTCGCCGGAGTCGGTGAACTTCACTGCGTTGTCCACCAGAATGTCTACGATGCGGGTAAAGCAGGCCTCGTCCGTCTCCAGATAGCGTGGGAAGTCTGCCTGGACTTTGGCGTGGATGGAAAGCCCCTTTGCTTCAGCAGACTCGCGGGCGGCATCCACAGTTCGACGCACGCTGTCGCTGGGGTCAATGGTCGTGAGGGCCGCGTCCAGACCTGCGGTAAGCATGGATATCTCGCAAACGGATTCCAGCGTGTTCTGAAGTCGGGTCGCACCGCCCTGGATATCCCGGCTGAAGTCGGACAGCTCGTCCGGCACTTCATCTGCCAGAACCTGGGAGGCACCTAGAATGATGGATAGCGGAGTCCGGAACTCGTGATTCATGTTGTCCAGAATGGCGGACTTCATGCGCGATGCCGCCTCGGCGCGATCACGTTCCTCAATCAATTCGGCCTCATACCGCTCACGCTCGGTGAGGATGAGTTTGAGCTGCTCCTCGACCTTGTCCTCAAGGTTCTCATTCAACGCCTTGAGTTGCTTCTGGTGCTGGCGAAGCTTCAGCAGGTTCTCGATGCGAGCAAGCAGTTCCTCTGCGTTGAAGGGCTTGGGCACGTAGTCGTCTGCGCCAACGAGGAGGCCCTCCATTTTCACCTGCTGCGTGGCACGTGCGGACACCAGGATGATGGGAATGATCTTCAGGTCTTCGTCGGCCTTCAGACGCTTGACCAGCTCGTTTCCGTCCATCCGCGGCATCATCACATCGCTGAGAATCAGGTCGGGCGATTCCGAGCGTGCCTTCTCCAGGCCATCGACACCGTCCACGGCGTAGACCACCCGATAGACGGGGGAGATGATACTGCCTACGTAGTCCCGCACATCCTGGTTGTCATCAACCACCAGAACGAGCGGCGCGTCATCGGGTGCCTCGGTAGGTTGATTGTCCTCAACTGGCACATTGGAAGCGGAGTCTCCTCCAAATTCGCTGGCTGCGTAGGTGCTGAGAGCCGGCGTTTCGAATTCGAGTGTTCCGGTCTGGACCACCTGGTCCTCCTCCAGGTGAGCGCATCCAGCGGGGAACGTGATGTTGAACGTGGTTCCTTCGCCGACTACCGATTCTACCTCCACGGTTCCACCGTGCAGCGTGACCATTTCCTTGACGAGCGAAAGGCCGATGCCGGTGCCTTCATGCTGACGGGTATTCGAACCGTCCACCTGCTGGAACCGGTCGAAGATGGTGGGCAGCGCATCCGCGGGAATGCCACGGCCGGTATCTGCCACCTTCACCAGAACCGATCCTTCCGGCCAGATGTCGTCCGGCGCCTGAGTCGTGACATCAATCGAAAGCGTTCCGCCGGTCGGCGTGAACTTGGCTGCGTTGGAGAGCAGGTTGTAGAACACTTTCTCCAGCTTGTCCGGCTCGTAGTAGACTTCGACGCGGTCAGCCTCGGACGTCACCTTTAGCTCCAGACCCTTCTTCTCAGCAAAGGGCGCGATGGTGAGCATGACGTCATTCAGGAACCCGACAATGTTTCGGGCTCCGGCGCGGAGCTGCATCTTGCCGGCCTCCAGCTTGGAGAGATCCAGCAACTGGTTAATCAGGCGCATCAGGCGGAGGGCATTCCGCAGCATGATGTCCATCTGTCGCCGCACGCGACCCTCGACCTGACCATAGCGTCCGCCGAGCGCGTTCTCCAGCGGGCCAATGATCATGGTGAGCGGCGTGCGGAATTCGTGCGACACGTTCGCAAAGAAGCGCGTCTTGAAGCGATCCAATTCCTGCAGCTTCAGAGCCTGGGCCTCGATGACCTCCTTGGCCTCCTCAACCCGCTCCTTTTCTTCCCGCAGTTCGAATGTCCGCTCATCCACGATCCGTTCCAACTCGGCGGCCTTGGCCTGATGGTGCCGAATTCGCATCTGGAAGAAGCCCACGATGAGTCCAATCGTGCCGAAGCCGCACAGCACAAGGAACCATGTGGTCTGCCAAAAGAAGGGGGCGATCTCGAACGAGACCGATGCCACGCGGCTCTCCGCAGAGGATCGGGTCAACCCGCCGGTAACCTCGAAGGTGTATACACCTGGTCCGAGGTTTGAGTAGATGGCTTCCCGTCCGGATTCTGCCGCGATCCACTCATCTCTGTGACCTGCCACGCGGTACCTGAACTCCACACGACTGGGATCTGCCAGTTCTGTTGCGGTGAATCTGAACTGGAGCCGGTCAGAGCCTGCGCCAAGGTCCAGCGGTGCGTCCGCCAGCGACAGTTCGTTTCCATCAACCCGCAATGCTTCAACGAGGACTCGCGGCTGGGGAACGCTATGGTCCAGGACGGCTGGATCAATGGCCACTGCGCCCGTGGAGGTGGGATACCAGAGCTTTCCATCCTCCGCACGCCACGCGGCTGGCTGCTGTCCGCCATTGGCCTCATTAACGCGAAGTCCGTCACGGACATCAAAGGCCTCAGACTGGACTGACTCGATGTCGCCGCGCGTGAACGCAATGACTTCCTCTTGCAGGACGTGAAAGATGCCCTTGTTTGAGCTGATCCAGACGCGTCCGGAGTCGTCCGGGTGGATGCTCATCACCGTGTCGTTGAACAGGCCCTGATCCGTGGTCAGTACGGAGGTCTTCTCTCCGTCGATGATGGTGAGTCCGGCTTCCAGGCCACCCGCCCAAACGCGACCCTCCGTGTCCACCATCAGTGTCAGAACCTCGTTGGTCGCTAGCCCGTCTTCCACGGTGACCGTGCGCTGGATGGTGCCATCCATCCAGTAGTTGATTCCGCCGTCGTAGGTGGCGATCCAGACCCCTTGACCATCGGGTGCAAAGTAGGTGGGGTAGGGACTGGTCAGACCGTCATCCGTGGTTATGGATGCGAGTCGCCCGCCTTCGAGGTAGTTCACGCCGGCGTCTGTACCGATCCAGAGTCGGCCCTGATGGTCGTTCATCAGCGCGAATATGGCGTTACCGGTCAGTCCCGTTTGGGTGTCGTAGTGCGTCTTGATTCCGTCGTCCCAGCGATACAGTCCACCGCCGAGCGTGCCAATCCAAACCCCACCATTCTGCGCCGGTGCGACGGAGAGGATGTGCGAGTCCGAAAGACCTTCCTGTTTACCCACGCGGGCAACGATCTGCTGGTTCCTGGTACCGACGAGCCCGTCCTCAGTACCAATCCAGATGGTGCCGTCAGGCGTAGAGGCAACGGTATAGGTATTGTCGTGGGGCAGGCCCTCCTGGACCCCGAATGGCGCGAAGAGACCGGCGCGAAAGCGATTGAGTCCGCCACCATTCGTCCCCACCCAGACCATTCCGTCCAAATCGGCGAGCAGGCTTGTGGCCTGGTCATCGCTGAGTCCGCCGCTGGTGTCGATGCGATCGAGTTCGCTACCACGCATGCGAAGGAGCCCGGCGCCCATGTGTGCCAGCCATAGCGTGCCGGCAGCATCACGCTGGATGCGCTTGACGTAGCCGTCCCAACCCGAGATCAGTTCCGAATGATCAATCAGGCGCCCGGGACGCAGTTCGAACAGCTGGCTTCCACGTGTGGCAATCCAGAGCGCACCGTCCGGGTCGGTATACAGTGCCGAGACAAAGACCTCGCGCAATTCCTCGAATTCCGAGGGGCGTAGACCGGCCGCCGTGACTTCCATGAGTCCGGTGTTGGTGCCCACCCGCATTCGTCCTCCGCCATCCTGCACCACTGCGCCGGAGTAGGTCCCGGTGAATCCGTTTGACTCGTCAAACTTCCGGACGGCGTCGGGCCCTATCTGCACAAGACCACCCCGAATGCTACCCAACCATACTGATCCGTCGGGGGTCATCGAGATCATGGTAACATTGGTCGGGACCTCGATGCCATCGAGGACAAGCGGCTTGAACACGCCGTCCCGCATAGTGAGCACACCTGCCCCCTTGGTACTCATCCACAGTGTGTAGCCATCTGGAGCGACGGCCAGGCCTACGACGTCCGATCGCTCCATTTCGGGAACGCTCCTGGCATCGAACACCGTGAAGCGGTCTCCATCGAAACGGACGAGACCCTCCTGGGTGCCGAACCAGAGATACCCATCGTCGGTCCGCACTATGTCCGAGACCGAGTTCTGGGGAAGTCCTTCGTTGGTCTGCCAGATATCGTGGATGTACTGACTGAGCCGTAATTCCGGGTCCAGCGAACGCACACCAGGATCCTGCGCCGCTGAGGGAGCGGCGGTCAGGATCATCGCAAACAAGAGCGACAAATGGCGTGAAGGCATAGGGATTCCGGGACTGAGTACGCTTGGTATCGGGCCCGATTGAGGTTTCTCAAGCCGGAATCGCGCCCAAATTGCCGAGTCCGCAGGAGATATCGGATTCCGTAGCTTGCGGTGGACAAAAACGGAGATCACCGTGCGAGCCCTCCTGTTCATTTTCACCGCCGGCATCCTGGCGGGATGCTCCGAGAGTCAGCCGACCGTCGTACCGATAGCAAGGGACACAGACCGGATTTGGTTGGGGCCGGAGTTCTACGCAAACCGGCTTCAGGACTGGGCCCTGGAGGATGGCATGATCCGGGCCACCGAAGGATCCGCTGCCAAGCCGATGCGCACCGCGCACCTTCTGAGTCATGCGCTAGACGGGGCGCCTTTCACGGTATCTGTCCATCTTGACGGGGCTGCCCGGTCCGGCAGCCGGGAGGACTGGGGCGGTTTGTTGCTGGGCGCGGGTTCGGCGGAAATCGATCATCGAATCTCGGTCCTGACGCACCACTGGCCTGCCCCCGGCGGTGGGGTCTTTGCAGGCATCGACGGGGCCGGCCGACTCGTAGTCCGCGACAATGGCCGCTTTGCTGACAACACTGGGCCACGACGTGACTACGTCTCGTCGGACTGGCCGGTGATCGCAGTTGCCGATTCGCTCCGGGGGCCCGCACCTGAACAGATCAGGCTGGAGGTTTCGGCTACCCAGGCCGGTTCGCTGCTGATGCGGGCGCTCGACGCTGCAAGTGGTGCACTGCTGGCCGCGGGCACCGTGTCCGAGTTGGCCGCAGACGCCTTTGAAGGGACCGTCGCGCTGGCTTCTCATGGCACTCCGTTCGGGGATGGCAGGGGGTACGGATTTGCCGACCTGGTCGTGTCAGGCAAAGGGGCGACTGCCTCGCCGGACCGTCTGCGGGGTCCGGTTCTTGGAATCCTGTACACACAGAGTCGAGGCACGCTGAAGCTCACCGCCCAGTTTGGGCCCATCGGTCCCCAGGACACCAAGCGGGCCCGCTTGGAGGCTCGCCGCGCCGGAGCCTGGGTGGAGGCGTCCGAGGCGTCCATCGATCCGGTGAGCCGAACCGCCACGTTCCGGGTCGAGGACTGGAATGCTGCCGAGCCCACGGAAGTAAGGGTGGCCTATGCACTGCGAATCTCGGAGGGGGAGTCCTCCGACCGCTACTATGAGGGCTTCGTCCCGGCCGAGCCCCGGAATCAGGATGTAACCATCGGCGGGTTGAACTGCCACCACATCTCCGGCGGGGACGGGTCGTGGACCCACGAGCATTTCTGGTATCCCCACGCGGAACTGGTGGAACTCACCCGGCAGAAGGACCCTGATCTGCTCTACTTCGCCGGGGACCAGATCTACGAGGGGGGGCTTGAGGGCATTGTCCGATCACCCACAGACACGGCTGTTCTGGACTACCTCAACCACTGGTACCGGTTCGTCTACGCGTTCGGCGATCTGACCCGCAACAGGCCGACCGTGGTGATTCCGGATGACCACGATGTCTACCACGGCAATATCTGGGGCTCGGGCGGCAAGGCGGCGACCGGTCCGTTTCGACCCGCTTCTGACAACGGCGGGTACATCATGCCCCCCGAATTTGTCAACGCCGTGCATGCCACGCAGACGGCACACTTGCCCGACCCGGTAGATCCGACACCCATCGAGCAGGGGATCAGCGTCTACTATACGGACATGGTATACGGTGGTGTCAGCTTCGCCATCCTCGCCGACCGAATGTGGAAGTCGGCGCCCCGGAGCCTGCTCCCCTCAGCTGAGATTCGCAACGGCTGGTCCATCCACGCTGACTACGATGGTCGCAACTCAAACGTGGCCGGGGCCGAGCTTCTAGGGAGTCGGCAGGAGCAGTTTCTGGAGAACTGGGCGGATGACTGGTCCGGGGGTGCATGGATGAAGGTGGTCCTTTCCCAGACTCCGTTCGCCAATGTCGCTACAATCCCAGAGGAGGCCACCAATGGCTCCGTGATTCCGGGTCTACCAAATCCAGCTCCGGGCGAGTACCTGGAGGGCTACAAGAAGGCGGTTGACCACGATTCGGGTGGGTGGCCCCAGCAAGCACGGGATCGTGCCATCGGCTCGATGCGCCGGGGGTTTGCGGTTCATCTGGCCGGCGATCAACACCTGGGCTTCGTGGTCCAGTACGGGCTAGACGACTACCGGGACGCGGGCTATGCCTTCGCCATCCCGTCGATTGCGAATATCTGGCCACGGCGGTGGTTTCCCCCTGACGCCGGCCTGAACCGGGCACAGGACGCCCCTCGGTACACCGGGGATCATCTCGACGGGTTCGGGAATCGCATGACCGTCTGGGCGGTGGCGAATCCCGTCGATGCCGGGGTTGAGCCCAAGGCTCTTTATGACCGTACACCCGGGCTGGGCATCATCACGCTGAGCGCCGCAGAACGGACCGCGACGTTCGAGGCGTGGCCCCGTTGGACGGATCCGAATAATCCGGATGCTCCCCAGTATGAAGGCTGGCCCATAACCTTTCATCAGGAGGACGGCTATGCGCGGCCGCGCGCCGGCCTCCTGTCTGCCGTTTCTCTGGAGGGGTCCGAGCACCCGGTGGTACGTGTCGATGACGAGACCACGGGCGAGTGGCTCTATACAATCCGGGCCACAGGTCCTTCCTTTAGTCCCTGGGTATTCGACAGCACCCACGCCTACTCCGTTCGGGTGAGTGATCCGGACCTGGGCCTGGAGCTCAGGCTGACCGATCAGCGCGTGGCGGAGGCGATCAGGCCGGAGTAGGCTGCTTTGGCACGGAGCCTGCAAGGAGCGGGGGCAATCCAATTTGCCTCATGCATTCCACACCCGCCACGTACCTCATGTGCCGGACACGTCGTGTCCCCCGGATCGCGCGTTTCTGTGCGATAGCGGGAATTCTCCTGCTTTCGGGCGGCTGTACGACTGGCGGCGGCGGGAATGCGGAGACGGGAAAGGTTTCAACAGCGGAACTGGGGTCAGCGGCAACAACCGTACACGCCCCGGCAAATCGTGCCCCCTTCGCGGCCGCACTTGAGGGTGAAACTGCAGTTGTCACGGCCCACCCTGCACCGATTCCGCTTCCAGATGGCGTATCGGTAGGTCACCTGCCCCCTCATTGGTGGGGTAGCAGTTGGGATCGAGAACGCGCGGCCTGGATCAAAGCGATCCTCTGGGTGCTGTATTCCATCGTGGCGCTGATCTGTGTCTATGCGGTCCGGCACTACTGGTTTACGTACAACCGATTGTTCGCGGCGCAGCGACACACCTACCTGCCGATCGACGTGGCGGACTGGCCGCAACTCACGGTTCTTATCCCCTGCCACAATGAGGAGCGCGTGGTGGCTTCGATTCTTGAGGCGCTCCTGAAGGCGGACTATCCGCAGGACAAGCTCAAGATCATCCCGGTCAATGACCGGTCAACGGACGCCACGCGGGAAATCATTGACCGATTCGCCGCCTCGTATCCCAACCGCGTGGTGCCACACCACCGTGAGGACGGCAAGCCTGGCAAGGCGGCTGCGCTACAGTCCGCGCTGGAATTCGTCGAAGACGACATCATCCTGGTCTTCGATGCCGACTATCTCCCGGGACGGGACCTCATCAAGCGTCTGGCAGCCCCCTTCCTGGATCCACAGGTGGGAGCGGTAATGGGGCGTGTCGTGCCTGTCAATACGCCACGGAACCTGTTGACGCGTCTGCTGGACCTCGAGCGCGCCGGCGGCTATCAGGTGGATCAGCAGGCACGAATGAATCTGAAGTTGATCGCCCAGTACGGCGGCACCGTGGGCGGCGTGCGCGTCTCCGCACTGGATGCAGTTGGCGGGTGGCGCGAGGACTCCCTGGCCGAAGACACTGACATTACGTTCCGCCTGGTGCTCGGCGGATGGAAGATTGCGTATTCCAATCGCTACGAGTGCTACGAAGAGGTACCTGAAAACTGGCCCGTTCGCATTCGGCAGATCATGCGTTGGGCGCGCGGTCACACCGATGCGGCCATGCGCTACATGCCTAGCCTCGTAGCCAGGCGGCACCTCAAGTTCAGGGAACGCCTCGACGGGGCCCTCCTGCTGGGCACGTACCTGATGTCGCCCATTCTCCTGGTCGGCTGGTTTCTGGCCATCCTGGCGTTCTACCTCGGAGCCAATCCGTTCCTGGGAGCCGTTGCCATCTTCTCGGTTGCCGCCTACAACACCATCGGAAATTTCGCCGCCTTCTTCGAGATCGGGGCGGCGGCCCACCTCGATGGAACCGAGCGGCGGATTCGGATCCTGCCATTGGTTCTCGGCGGTTTCCTGGTGAGCCTCGTGAGTACGTCGCGTGCTGTACTCAAGCAGTTGATTCCGTCCCGAAAAAACACATTTCATTGGGACAAGACGGAGCGGTACCGCGCCGATGCCCCAATTCCGCAGCAACGCGAGATGGAGCGTCGCCCCGTCGCGCCACAGGCAGCACCGATTCGTCCTCCGGTACCGGCCACGCGGCCAGCACCGGGTCAGGCCATCCCGACATTCGTTGCAGCCGCACCAGCCGCACCAGCCGCACCAGCCGCACCAGCCGCACCAGCCGCACCAGCCGCGGCGCCGCACCCGGCAGCGTCCGAGGCTCCAGCAGCTCCGACTTGGGAACCGCTGGCCGCAGCGGACCCGACACCCGCAGACGGCACCGGTGATCCAAGGGACCTTGCTCCGGATCCCCAGCACGAGCCGCGTCAACGGGACCGCAAACCAATTGAAGCCGCAGACCGTCCGCCGCAGCGGACCTCTACCAGTCACCAGATCAGCGTTCCGCGCAAACCGGCCCAATGACGCTGGGAATCATCATACTGACCATCGTCACGCTGCTGGTCCTTCTGCTGCCCGCGTGGCCGGCCTTCGCCGAGTGGAGGACGGGGATCGACAAGCATCCCCTCACGATTTCCGATACCTATGCCGACGACCACCATGTGGTGGCTCGTGCGTTCGGAAAGGAAGTAGCGGAGCACCTGCAGACGGCCGTTCAGAGTTTCCTGGCCTCCGGCGGTCAGCCTGGCCTCGGGCGAGTCGTGCTGAAGGAGCACTATGAGGTTATAGGTCCCCACGACGACACAACACCCGATTTCGAGAACGGAGTTCTGCCACTGGTTCTGGTCCGAAACACGCTTACCCAATGGCCTGCCGACCGCCCTCTCACGAGGCAGACCTACGTCTCCGGCGCTTTTGAGAGCCAGAGTTCTGCGCGGATAGACCGTCTCTTCGTGGACGGCGAGGTCCGTCTCGGGGAAGAAACGGTTACCGAAAGCTGGCTCCACGCGGAGCGCCACATCAGAGCGCTGGCGGGCTGCCAGTTGAACGGCAGCGTGGAAGCCGGGGGCTTCATGCAGATCTGGCCCGCGTGCCATTTTGAGCGGCTTGCCGCCACGGAAATTCGGTTCGGTGACGAATGGCACTGGCCGGAAGCACACGTGCCTTCCAGGCACACCAGGCATGAGCTGCCTCCCCTGTTTAGACTGAACGGGCGTGCCAGTCGCCAGGGAAACGTCCATCAAGTGGATGGCAACCTGACGATTCCAGCCGGGCACGTGTGGACCGGAGACCTCATTGTCCGCGGCAAGCTCAGGCTTGCCCGCGAGGCACGGGTCGAGGGAAGCATCAAGGCCGAAGGCGACATCCTGTTCGACAGGGGCTCTTCCGTCATCGGTCACGCATTCTCCAGTTCCTCGATTGAGGTGCGCGAGGGAGCCTGCATCCAGGGAACCGTGGCCGCAGAGGACACCCTCCGTGTCCGATGGGGTGCGGAGATAGGAACGCATGAGGCGCCGGCCACAGCCACCGGGACACACGTCCTGATGGAGCAGGGGTCCCGCGTGTTCGGCGTCGTGATGGCGGTCGAGTCAGGCCGAGTCGCGCTCAGAACGGTAGCTCGCATCGCAGCCTGAGCGCCACCGGCGAGGGCTGGATCCAGGTAAGATTGGCCGCCGTCTAGCGGCCCCGTGACTTCGGCCAAGAAGGCGTCGTTTCAGGAGCAAAAAAAGGTGGTTGTCTCGACTTGAGATTGGATACCGACCGACGATACAGAGCCTGTTGCAAGAACTACAGGACAAGCCGCGGTCGGCATGCCGAAGAAGCGCATTCTGCTTTGTATGGGTACCCGCCCGGAGATCATCAAGATGGCTCCGGTCTACCACGCGTTGAAAGGTGGGCCCCTTGAACCCATCGTGCTGCATACAGGACAGCACGAGGAGATGGCATGGCCCGTCTACTCGTTCTTCAACATGGAGCCCGGACACATCATCAAGCTCACCCGGGAGCGGCCCTCGTTGGGGCACCTGGGCGGGAAGTTGATGGATGAGGTTGATGCGGTGATCAACCGGGAATCTGCCGCAGCGGTGCTGGTCCACGGCGATACGTCCTCTGCGTTGATGGCCGGCCTCGCCGCCTCCTACGCACAGATTCCGGTGGGACACGTGGAGGCCGGACTCCGGTCCCACAACATGATGGATCCATTCCCTGAGGAACAGAATCGCGTCCTGATATCGCGACTGGCCCGATGGCACTTTGTGCCGACTGAACTGGCTATGGAAAACCTCCGCAAGGAGGGCATTACCGGCGAGGGGCTTCACCTGGTGGGCAACACGATCGTGGATGCCACACGCCTGGGGATGGACCATGCCATCATGCAGTACGCCGGCGCACAGTCGGTTGAAGGCTGCGAACTGGCACCCTTCATTCAGCAGAACAAACGCAGCAAGCTCCTGCTGGTGACCGCGCATCGCCGCGAAAATTGGGGCGCCCCGTTGGCTCGTATTGCCCATACGGTGCGCGAACTGGCAGAGACGCATCCCGAACTCTCCGTGGTGTGGCCGGTGCACGCCAATCCGGTCGTGAAAGACACCGTGATGGGCATCATGTCGGGCTTGGCAACAGATGTCAGGAGCCGGGTACTGCTTACGGGTCCCTTGGCCTATCCCCAGATGCTCTGGGCCCTTAGAAACGCGTGGCTGACGCTGACGGACTCCGGAGGAATCCAGGAGGAGGCCGCCGCCCTCCGCGTACCCGTGCTTGTAGCGCGAAAGACCACCGAGAGGCCGGAACTCATTGAGGCCGGCGCAGGCGCCCTGGTTGGTACCGACCCGGGCAAGATCCGCAGGTGGACCGAGAATCTGTTGGAGCGTCCCGCAGTGCATCTGGGTATGCGCACGGTCGACAACCCATACGGAGACGGTCACTCCGGCAAGTCCATCGCACGAATCCTGGGTCAGGATCTGGCCGGGCTGCAGCAGTTGGTACCCCGGGCGGCATAGCGCCGGGAAAAAGTTGCCCGGTCCGATAGGGGACTGGAGGCGCAAATCGTCGAATTCGAGCAGCACGGGGCGGTCCGTCCCGGCGGCACAGGTCTTGCCCTACGGGGGGAAACCCGTAATGCGCTCGTGGTAAGCCACGTGTGTTGCCCATGCAACGACTCCTGCTCGTACTCCTCTTCCTGGCGCTCCCCGTTCTGGACGCGGCGGCCCGGCAATCGCTGCGCCCGTCCGAAACGGCGCGTGACCAGGTAGAATTCGGAGCCCTCAACTATTCCTACGATGCCGGCATCTCGCCCTGGAAAGGGGCGGTGGTGCGGACCCAGTTCGTCCGCGGACCCAAGATGGTCTGGCTCGGCGAGGCCGTGGCCGAGCATCGTTTCGGCGAACCGAGTTTCGCCTACAAACTGCAGCACTCTGCCGACTTCGGAGCCTGGATCACGCGTGTGGCCGGTCGTACGTCAAACGGAGGGTTCTACAATCCCCGCTACCGCGTCGACTTGACGCTGGGCCGGAAGCTGCCACCATCCCGCCGGTTCATCCTGATGGTGGGCGGCTTCTATCGCGAGGTCCGTGACGGGCACCAGGACATGGCAGGGATCGTCGAGGCCCAGCTGTACGCGACCAACTGGCTGATCCTTCAGGGGAGCACCCGCTACCAGATCAGCAACCCAGGCAACGCCGCATCCATGTACTACGATGCGGCCATCACGGTGGGCAAGCACCAGAAGGCTACGGTGGTGCTCCACGCCGCCACCGGTACCGAAGCGTACCAGATCATCGATCCCCTGGTGATCTACACCAACTTTGATTCGCGCATGGCGCGCGTGGTCTACCGCCAGTGGCTGGCCCGATCCACCGGCTTCTCGCTGTCCGGCTCCTGGTACGAGAATCCCTACTACCAGCGCGTGGGCGTCGAACTCTCATTCTTCTTTGGATTCAACTCAGGGCGAAGGTGAGGAATCTCCGAAAGGTCTATCCCGGGCAAGCTACCACGTACCTGCACCGACATCGAGGCATTCGCCGCACGGAGGCCAGGGGAAACCTGGTCTCCATGCTTGTTGCCGGCCTCCTGGTCTCCATCGCATGGGTCCTGCTGCTTCCGTTCACCGGGGCGGTCTGGGTCTGGATCCTGGACGTGATCCGGGAGCCTCTGGGTCTCGCAGAGAGCACGACTGCTCTGCACTACGTCGTGGGTGACCGCCTTGCGGTAATTCTGCCCAAACTGGACCTCCCAAGCTTCGAGCCGTCCACCAGTCACCTGATTGCGAACGGCACGGTGTGCCTGATGCTCGTGGTGGTCAGCTTTCTGTTGCCGGTCCGGATGGCACCGACCAACTACTTCCTGCGGGCTGTTGCCTTCATTCAGGGTACTGCGGTGGCCTTCTTCGCCATTCAGCCGTGGGACTATCCCTATACCGCAGGCGATTACCTGACAGGTCTCACGGGAGCAGGGATGACCCTGATAGCCATTGTCCCGCTGATTCTTGCTGCCACCCATTGGATCCTGGATTTCGCGTGGTGGCAGAAGGTGGGCGTGACGGCCGCCTGCATGGGATATCTGTTTTTCATGATCCCGATCAAGTACGCGATGCACGGAGTGATCCTGTACTTCGGAGGACTTCTCTACATGCCAATTCTATTTATTCTGTTCGGGCTTCCGGTCGAGGTCTTCGCCTTCATCGCCATCTTCTCCTGGGGGATGAGTTGGGAGCGTCGCAAAGGCCGCCAGGACCGCAACCTTTCCGCCATGCCGGCTTCGGTCGTGGTGCTTGCCATGCTGCTAATGGGGGCGACGCCCGCCGGTGTCCACGCCCCGAGCCCAGCTTCAGCGGTGACCCCGACTGCGGCTTCCGTGGGGCCTCGCGCCGACATCGACATGTCGTTGAGTTCATCGGCCTCGTCAGCTACCCCGCCGACGGGTACCAACGTGACCTTCTTGGTGACAGCCACAGAGGAAGGCGTCAATGATGCGGTGGACCTGATTGTGGATGCTACTCTGGCCACGGGGTTGACCTTCGTCAGCGCCACGCCGTCACAGGGATCCTACAACTCGGGGACGGGCGAGTGGGATGTAGGCGCCCTCACCACTGGCAACTCGGCCACGCTCACGCTGGTGGCTACCGTCAACACCTTCTCACCCGTTACGCAGACGTTTGAGGTCAAGAGCCACGTGGATGGTGACGTGGATT
>JABDJZ010000350.1 GCA_013003255.1 Rhodothermales bacterium | reverse complement strand
GTCTCCAACGGAGCGGGTGAAGCCCAAACCGTGACCCTGACGGTAACTAGCTGATACCAGCCACACAGCACTGTTTACGCAAGTCTCACCGGGATTAACTCCCCGGTGAGACTTTGTGTTTTTCGGGTAAGCCCCCTGCTCCTGGAGTCGGGGGTTTTTCCATGTTGGGCCCGCGGAGAATCACGAAGCAGACCGAAAATCTCGTAATCAAAAGGAACACCATGACCGGGCGGAAAGGCTTCTTTCTTCCGGCATCACGATTCCTTGCGACGATTTTCCATTCTTGCAGTTCTCGCTTTTTGCCTGTCGGTCCCGTCCGCTCAGGCGCAGTCCACGTCGCAGACGGTGACCATTGTAGTGGAAACACGGAACGCCCTGTCATCGGGTGAGGCGTTTGTCCAGCTCCGGGAGTCCTCCGAGTTCGGTCGACTTGACGGAGGATCCACGCTGGACTTTGCGTCCTCCGCTCCCGCGAAGCTGACAGCTGAACTCCACCAGGGTGAGGAGCAGGATCTGCCAGAGGTCTGGGCCCACGCGATATCCGGTGATCCGGACGCCGATGTGTTCCAGGCGGGCGCGTATGCCCCGGTCGACATCAGCGCCGGTCCGCTTGAGATCACGGCCGGCCTGGCGCCGACGTTCGGCAGCTCCCTCAAGCTGGTCTACGACCTGGCTGGCATGACGGGCGCTTCAAGGAGCCATGCAGCAGGTGTGAGCGCTCAGGACACGAGCGTCAGCCGGGCCACGGGTTCGCCGGTGGTCATCCTCACCCTCACCAACTAGGAACCAGCCTTCCGGAAGCGGGGTTTTGCGGTGATGATTCACTGCTACCCGCGCAATCTCTTCTCCCGCCAGTATGACGCGGTGGCGGTTCCTGGGGGTGCGCTCGGTGAGGTGAACTTCCGAGCCATGACCGAGCAGGGGTCAATCGTTTGGGACAACGTCGAATGGCAAGTGACCAAGCACGGTCCGGCAAGCGGGTATTGGACGCTCAGCCGGGGCAAGGAGTATGCGGCGGATGCGCAAAAGGACAGTGCCATGAAGCGGCATGTTCGGGTGGAAACCAAAGATCTGGAGCTTGAGCTCCGGCCGCGTTCCGTATTCACCAGCACGTTTGAAGTGTTTGACGGTCAGTTGCGCGTGGGGGTCATCAAGCGCGCCAACGTTTTCTCCCGGCGGTCCTACCTGGAGTTCGATGCCGAGGTACCCGAACTGATTCAGTTGTTCTGTTTCTGGATGGTCCGGATGCTCTGGCGGCGTAGTCAGAACGGGTGAGCGACGTGTGCGCGTGGCGGCAACGCCCGCCGTCGCCATCGGGAGCGGCGTCCGGCCGCCCAGGCAACGAGTGAAGCACGCCTTTTCCGAAGATGTAGTAAATTGGGTCACACCCCGATGCTATGAAGCAGTTGACCCGCGCAGACGAGACCCTCCTGGTTGCAATCCACTGCCTGGGAGATGACGCGTTCAGCACCTCGATTCTGGAGGAACTGCTGGAGCGGGCCGACAAGAAGGTGACAGTGGGCAGTCTTTGGGTATCCCTGGACAGCCTGGCCGAGCGCGGCTTCGTGCGCAAACATCCGAAGCCGGGTGACTCCGGCGGACGCCCTCGCGTGTACTACCGGTTGTCACCCAAGGGACGGCGTGCCCTCAAGCGCTCGCGCGAACTGCATGAGCGCCTCTGGAGCGGGGTGCCTCCGCTGGACTAGGCCCCGCCGCCGGCCGCGGGTGATGCCCCGGCCGCGTCGAGCCACGCCGTATGCGGTGGAGCGCGCGCCGGGAAGCGCTTTTTTGGCGGTACCGAGGCTCCGACGTGTTATTGAGGAGTACAATCGGAGATCCCACGACCTGCTTCCCGGATTGATGAGCATTCTCCTAGCCTACAGCGGCGGTCTCGACACCTCATTCTGCGTTCCTTTTCTCAAGGAGCAATACGGGGAGCGTGTCATCACCGTGACCGTAAACACCGGAGGCGTTGCCCCGGAAGAAGCCGAAGCCATCCACGCCCGCTCTCTTGAACTGGGGTCCGATGGACACATTCTGCTGGATGGACGCCGGCGCCTCTTTGATGACCACCTCTCCTACCTGGTGAAGGGAAATGTCCTTCGCGGCGGGTTGTACCCGTTGTGCGTAGGTCCCGAGCGTGTTGTTCAGGCCCGGATGATCGTGGAAGAAGCCCGGAGGCAGGGCGCACGCGCGGTCGCCCATGGATCGACCGGAGCCGGGAATGATCAGGTCCGGTTTGATGTGGCGCTTCGGATTCTCGCGGGAGACCTCGAAGTGATCACACCGATCCGTGAGCACGGCCTATCCCGCGCCGAGACCACGACCTACCTCAAGGAGCGGGGCTTCGACGTCCCGAGTTCAACGACCACCTACTCGATCAACGCGGGCCTGTGGGGAACGACGATTGGCGGCCGCGAGACACTCGACTCCCGTGAGCCGGTACCCGACGAGGCCTACGAGACCACCGCTCCGGCCGACGCGCCTGACGAACCGTTGGAG
>JABDJZ010000342.1 GCA_013003255.1 Rhodothermales bacterium | reverse complement strand
GGATTACTGACGAGTCCGTGTGGGTGCGTCGAGCGAGTCTGCTCGTACACGAACGACATCGCGAAGCGACGGACGTGGACACGCTGGCGGAGACGATTGAGCAGCTCCAGAACGAGTCATCCTTCTGGATTCGAAAGGCCATCGGCTGGGTCCTGCGATCCTACGCCGAAACCGACCCCGATTGGGTGATTCGATTCGTTGAGCAGCATCCGGACCTCTCGGGTCTGTCAAAGCGGGAGGCGCTTCGGAAGATCAAGAAGACCTAGGCAGAGCGCTACTCCTCAGCGTTGTCCTTCTGACGTCGGTCGTAGATCAGTCCGAAGACCATCCCCAATGCAATTCCGACTGCAATGTTGTCGATGGCGACGCCGACGCCGACGCCAATCGCCAATCCAATCGCGATGCCTTTGTTGTCTGACATGGTTCCGGTCTTTTGGTTTGATCTCGCGGTACGGCGAACCTAGGCCATAGGATGCGCTATCCGACAATGGACTCAAAGCCTCCGTATGCCATGCGCTCCGCATCGAAGCCGGCGCCTGAGTTGTCAACGAGTTCGACCATCCGTGGATCGCCTGCCACTTTAGCGTTGGCCAGGTCCCGCGCCTCACGTGATTCGAAGGTCACAAAACCAAACACGATGGCTTCATCATCGGTCGATGCGATGGCGTCGGTGAACGAGCGCGTCCCCTCTCGGGACAGATCGTCGCCGACGTATTCGCGGTACGCGAGCGCCCCGTGCTCTTTCCAGATTTCGGCAACCGCTGTCGCGAGGCGCTTGTATTCGCTTAGCCGATTGCGGGGGATGGGGAATACGAATCCGTCGAGGTACTGGGTCATGGCCGTGTGGTTTTGTGAAAGGTACCAAACGGCCCAGTAAGCCAGCACCCGTCGGTCTTGACCGCCACTTTCGGGAGGCCTCAGTTCTCCCCCAGCAGCTCAAGAAGCCCATCCGGATAGAGTGGTTCTGCCGGGAGCGCGTCGAGGCTAACCCAGCGCGCCATTCCGTCCCAGATATCCTCGTTGAGGGGCAACTCCTCCCTGAAATACGCTGAGGGGTCGGTGAAGCGAGCGTCGTAAACGAACACGACCTCATGTCCGGGCTTGCCGTCGTAGGAGAACAGGTTCTCCAGAATTCCCAGTCGCACAGGAGACTCTATTTCGAGTCCCAGTTCCTCCTTCACTTCTCGTTTGAGAGCCTCGACCGCTGACTCGCCGAACTCGACCTCTCCCCCGATTGGCCGCAGGAAGTACTCTGACTTGGCTTCGTCATAACCCCTGGCCACAAGGATCCTTCGGCCGTCTCTGAATACAGAGATCACCAATACCCGAATGTGCGTCTGGTTGTTTGAGGTTGACATGGTTAGTGAAAGATGCACTTCATGCGGTCAGCGGCAAACCCTATGATTGGCCCATGCTCTACCTGGTCAGCGGAAGTTCGAGATCCGGCAAGACAACAATTGCTCAGCGGATTCTGAAGCAGGAGGGAATCCCGTACCTGTCCCTCGACTGGATCATGATGGGGTTCACCAACGGTATGCCGGAGTTCGGAATCCACGACAAGCTGTGGCCAGATGAGATTGCGAAACGGCTGGAGTCATTCCTGGTGGCCATGTGCGAGAGCGTTCTTTGGACCGGACAAAACCTGGTAATCGAAGGCGAGGCGATTCTGCCGCAATCCGCCCGCGGCCTCATCGTAAGCCATCCTGAGCAAGTCAGGGCCTGTTTCCTGGGCTTTGCGAATGTGGACATCGACCAGAAAGTCCGCGAAGCCAAGACCTACAGTTCGGGTGAGCGCGACTGGCTGACGGAAGAGTCGGACGCTACCATTCGGAATCACATCAAGAACATGGTGGAGCACAGCCGATTGATCGAGGCGCAGTGCAAGGCGAACGGAATCCAATACTTCGATACCTCGACGGGCTTTCTGGCCACCATTGATGAGGCCACCGCCTACCTGCTTTCGCCCTCAGGCTGATCCCGCGGCCATCCACACCAGCACGGCCACGGCCAGGAAGACCACCCATGACAGGTGTTTTCCCCTTGATCCCACAAGGGCCACCAGGAAGCTCACAAATGCGGTCGCTGAGAGGATCCGCAGCGAGGTCTGAGCGGGCTCGGCGTTGACCAGAAGCAAGGCTGCTATTCCCCACCAAGTGACGGTTGTGACGTGCCAGGCAAACCGTAGGGTCTGCCTGGTGAAGACGTCATCGCCAAACAGTTTTGGTAGTGGCCTTCGAAAGAGCGGAATGAGTATGAATCGTTCTCCCAGGTAGGAGTGGGCGACACCGGTAAGGCCGATCAGCACGGCAGCGATTGTGAGCATCAGGCGACGAGGCTACTCCTTGTTCTTCGCGTCCCAGATCATCGGCTCCCAGAGCTCAACCTTGTTGCCCTCGGGGTCCATGATCCAGGCGAACTTCCCGTTCTCGTGGGATTCGGGTCCCTGCTGGATTTCTACGCCCCCCTCCTTCAACTGAGCTACCATTTCGTCCATGTTATCAACCCGGTAGTTGATCATGAACGACGACTCGCTGGGACTGAACCACTTGCTGTCAGGCTTCGCGAGGTGCCAAACCGTCAGGCCCTGATCCTCAGCCTGGTCCTCCCCCCATTTCAGAATGGCGCCGCCGAAGTCCGTGAGCTGCATGCCCAGGTGCTTCTGATACCATTCCGCCAGGGCGGTCGGGTCTCCTTTGCTCTTGAAAAAGACGCCGCCGATTCCGGTTACCCGTGCCATGATCCACCTCCTGTCTTCGGAACAAGGTAGCACCCGGGCCCGCCCTTGCAATCCTACTGCCCCGCCGCCATCCCGAGGATCTTGTGACAGTGAGGACAGCAGAACACCCGGTTAACTGCGAAGAAGCCCCGACTGATTTCGATGAGCTTCTCAACCTTTCGCTCGCAGTGTGGACACACGGGTGAGACATCGGCCTTCTCGATCTCGAGCTTCTTGCCTTGGTTGCTCATGGTTGCGGCCTGCCTGCTGATTGGAAACACTGCATGTCAGAACCGATCCCGATTTCCTATCCCACCAAAGCGCGTGTTCACCACGTTGTTGTAGATCGATCCGAATCGGTAGCGGAATCCGAAGTTGAGGCTAGCTTCGTAGTTGGTCTCCAACTCACGCCGGCGCAGGAGGACCTCCTCCAGATCGGCGTCGCCCTTGGGCAGGTTGATCTGGTCATGGATGAACTCCAACGAGCCGCCCACCTCGACCGACAGGCCGCGCGTAATACGAACCTCTATCTCTGCGTCTATCTCCAGACTAAGCAAGGAAAGGTCGTAGAGGTATTGGGACCCGTTGATACCGATCTCGACTTCGCCCCACGGCTGGACCACCTCGTAGCCGGCATTGAGGATATGCTGCGGCAGCACCTGCTCGATCTCGTTGTAGATGGTCGTGTCCCGGTAGGTGATGTGTGAGGCACCGACCCGGTATGCAACCGTGAGTTGCCGACGGTTCGCCTCCCGATACGGGTAAAGGCTCCATTCAACCGCGGGCATGACGCGGTACCGCCAGTCAACGTTGGCGAACGTAGAGGTGAAGACATCCGCAAAACCTCCAACCGACCAGTGCGGCGAAATACTCTTCACGGCATAACTCGTAAAGCCATCCCGCCGCGACGTACTCGTGATGATCCGGTCTCCTCGCTCGAATCGGTCGTAGTTATAGTTGAAGAAGGGCCTGAGCTGAATCTTCCAGGCTTCCGTTACACGCCCGACATAGACCCCGTATCGCGTATCAAAGGAGCGTTGCTGGGATTCAAAGTCGGCGCCCCCGTCCGCATACATCTCGACGGTCCAGTAGTCCCATGGATCCTCCTGAATCTGGACGTCGTCGCTGGCCTCCTCCTCCAGGGCCGCAACCTCAATGCGTAGTCGGTCGCCCGTTCCTGTCTGAAGCAGATAGGGTACCAATGCGGCCTCGAGTGTTCGCAGAAACCCGTCGCGTTCTTCGGCTTCCGTGGCGTCCACATTCGTGGTATACACCGTGGAGTATTCCATACCCTCGAAACCGCCGAGGCCTATGAGATCAAAGGTATGGGCGCCGCCGCCCGAACCGGTTTCCGTGAATGTGACCAGCACGTGGACATCAGCCACCTCACGGTCCACGACGTGATCCACGTAGGGCATCTCCTGGCGGATGAAGGTCTCGGGGCAGAAGCCGCAGTCTAGAAACAGGGCGAGTCTGGCGGGAGGATCAGACTCGACAGTCTGGGCGGCCGCAGGGCCCGTAAGAAAGCCGAAGCCCAGAATGGCAGTCAGATATAGCGCGGTCCTGACAAAGAGGCTTCTTCTCTGGAATACTCTCCGGCTCCCGTAGCTTGTATACATGCGCAGTGGCGTTAGACTGGTGAGCCAATACTATGGCCAAAGGCAAGCCGCGCCAAGTCCATTCACCACGCCTCTGTCACCCGTCGAGTAGCAAACGACTGCTCAATCGCGTTGCGTAAACCACGCCAACGCCGCCTCAACTTCCAGGTCCTGTCCAGCGGCGATCGCCTCTACGGTGGGCTCCACCCACACGTCCGGCTCAACACCCCGGTCCGGACCCGGCTCCGATGGCCGCGATCCTATCAATGGGAGATCAACCGCAATCCCGGAGTTCGGCAACGTGAGAAAGACCATCTGCCCGGCGTTGAGCCCCTTGAGGCTGCCACCAGTCTGCTGCCCGATCAGCGGGGCCACGCCGGCCTCTTTGATGGCCTTCGCCAGGTAAAACGTTGCTGACGATGCAGTCGCATCGACCAGCACGGCGACTTTCCCAACAAAGGCATCCTCGGCCGGTGCCAGCGTGATGTCCGGCCTCGGGGGCAACAGGAATCG
>JABDJZ010000330.1 GCA_013003255.1 Rhodothermales bacterium | reverse complement strand
GTTCACGGATGCCGTGGTCTTGGTGCGGCCCCAGATATCGTTGTTCGTGATGGTGAAGGTGCCGGCATCATCCACATCTTCACCATAGAACGTCATGGTGACAGCCGTATTGGTTTCCAACTCGTCCACGTGAAACTGGATGTTGGCTCCGGTAATCGTGGCACCGACGGGAACAGTGATGTTCGTGAATCGCATCCCGATGTACTGCTCAGCGGCACCCTCCAGCGGTATCTCCAGGTCCGAGCTGGTCAAGTCCACGACGCCGCTGGAAACGTCCTGTTCGGCGTCATCCGCGTCGGCCGACACGCTGCGCACAACCGATTGGGCCGAGGCCTGTCCTGCCACCCCAAATAAGGCCACAGCCAAGAAAACGCACCACAGCCATCGGTAGGCCCCGATTTCCGGGGCCCCGGTAGGATGTGCCAACAGCACAG
This sequence comes from Rhodothermales bacterium, assembly GCA_013003255.1. Lineage (GTDB taxonomy): Bacteria > Bacteroidota > Rhodothermia > Rhodothermales > UBA10348 > JABDJZ01. The sequence continues at coordinate 3,451 of JABDJZ010000330.1, read as the reverse complement.
GGTGGCGCCGCTGAAAAAGGCGCTCAGTATGGGTCCTGACGGGAATCAGGGGGCTCAATGGCGTTATGTCATGGTTAACGCCTTTGGCTGATCAATCCCCGTGCCGCACCTCCGGATTTCCCGGTTCAGGCACCCGCGACTGGGGCAAAATGACCCGTGTCCAGGAACCGATGGGTGGCCTCGATGGCCCGACGGTTCTTCATGATGAAGGGATGTGACACCGGCAGAACCAGAAAGTCTGACATCCCCTCCAAGCGCGCGTTCTCCACGGAGACCTTGCCATCATCCTGCCCTTCAATCATGATGGAGTTGATCAGATTGATGGTTCGCTTTCCGGTGATGATCCCAACTTCGAAGGACGGGGGTCCCAACTGGTTGGGGACGCTCGTGCTCTCGGTCCCGAGTTCCGTCCCGGCCGGCCCGTTCAAGGCTTTGAAGAGCCACCAGTCGCCGATGCGGTCCACGACCTCACTGCCCCCGTTGGGGGGACTGAGCATCACCACGCGACCCATGCGCTCTGAGAGCAGTTCGTCGGCCAACTGTCGGACCAGAATGCCTCCCAACGAATGGGTGACGAAGTCAATCTTCGATTCCCCGTCTCCGACACAGGCGATCACGGCGGGGTAGACGTGATCCGACGCCAGTTCCTGGATATCGTACCGGGTGGATGGATATCCGATGTTGCACACCCGGTAGCCTTCCTTCTCCAACGCACGCTCCATGCGCTTCATCGAGCCCTTCGACCGGATCAAGCCGTGGAGCAGCACGACGGTGCGCTGCCCATCGGAATCCATGCGTGCGTGGTCCGCCCGCGCTTGCGCAGTGCCGGCTGGCCACCCAGGGAGCAGAGCAGCCAGTAGAAACGCTATGACGGTCAGGGCGAGGTGCATACAGCGTATCTGTACGCCGCACCCCGCCCCACCGTTTCAGCTAGAAAATGGCCTGGAAAGCGAACATGACCACGGCCATGGCCAGGATGTAGGCCACTTCGATCATGATGGCCTTGTCGCCCTTCTTGGCGTACTTGCCGTTGCTGTAGATGAAGAGCATGATGGTGACCGTGATGAGAATGGCCGTCAGGAGGGCCATGTTGGCGGCGGTCACTCCCCAGAGCCATGCAAAGCAGAATGTCGCGAGTGCCTGGAATACCATGGCGCCCATGGGCATGTCATCACTGCTGCCGAGTTCGACGCCAACGCCTTCGGCCCACTGCTTGCCGAATAGTGGTCCGTACCAGACCCAGCCGAGTAGGAATGAGGCGACGAAACCGCCGATTACTGCAATCCAACTTACTCCGGTAGTCAGTTCAGCCATGGAGGGGCCTCCGTTGTTTTTGTACCAGAAGCTACCCAAAACGCCCGGAATCGCAATCTCCAGCCAGGGCCACGCGGACGCGATGCGGTCAGGTAATAATCAGTCCCTGCTGCCGGGCGTACTCGAATACATTGCCGGCTTTGAGGATGTCAGCGACATCGCCCAGCGGGTTCAGCAGGAAGTCTTCCCCCGTGGTGTGGTTGTGCAGCGTGGACCTTGCCGTGTCGATTTCCACTTCGTGGCCGGTCTCGATCCTGTCGATCAGGCGCACCCGGGTCTCAAAGGGGACCACGAAGCCCCCGTCCACGGAATTGCGGTAGAAGATGCGGGCGTAGGATTCGGCCACCACCGCTTCGCATCCAGCCTCCGCCAGTGCAAAGGGCGCGTGCTCACGGCTGGATCCGCAACCGAAATTGGATCCGCTTATGATGACTTTGTACTCGCTCTCGAAGGCGTCTTCCGGGGTAAACGGAACGCCTCCCTGCGGAAGTCCCTGCTGGTCCGCGGGCACACCACTCAGCGCGTATCGGCCGTACATGCGCCGCTCCTCCGGAACAGTGAGCGAATAGACCAGGTGCGCGGCGGGAATAATCTGGTCGGTGTCTATGGCATCACCAACGACGTACGCCAGGCCGCGAATCACGTCTTTCATACTAGCACCTCGCGCGGATCGGTGATTACGCCGTTGAGCGCGGAAGCAGCCACAGTCAGTGGTGAGGCCAGATAGACGGCACTCATTTTCGATCCCATGCGTCCAGGGAAATTCCGGTTGGTTGTGGAGATCACCACCTCGGTGCCCACAGCCCGGCCGAATGTGTCAATGGGCCCGCCCAGGCAGGCACCACAGGACGCGTGTCCCATCATGCAGCCCGCCGAAACAAAGATGTCCCAGATGGTCTGCCCATCGATGGTGACCTCCTTCATTCGGCGCTCCACTTCGGTGCTTGCCGGCACCACGTAGGTGGCCACCTTGACCTCCTGGCCCTTGATAACGCGCGCGGCTGCCTCGAAGTCTTCCAGCTTGCCGCCGGTGCAGGACCCGATATAGCACTTGTCCAACCGGGTGCCGACCACTTCGGTCACGGGTGCCTTGTTGTCGGGGCTGTGCGGTTTTGCCACCACCGGCACCATCTCCGTCACGTCAAACACGTACTCGGAATGGAATTTTGCGTCCGCATCCCGGTAGACAGCCTGAAACGGCGCATCGGTCCGCGCTCGGACGAAGTCGAACGTGACCTGGTCCGGCGCAATGATCCCGTTCTTGCCACCGGCCTCGATGGCCATGTTGGTCAGGGTCATGCGCTCCTGCATGGACAGGTCGTACACCGCACCACCGTCGAACTCCAGCGTGCGGTAGGTCCCGCCATCCGTACCAATCTCACCGATGACGGCGAGAATCAGGTCTTTCGCCATCAGGTATGGCGGCAGGTCACCCTCAAAGACAAACCGCATGGTCTCCGGCACCTTGACCCAGATCTTGCCGGTGCCCATGATGAGGGCGGCGTCGGTATTGCCGACGCCCGTTGAGAACAAACCGAAGGCTCCAGACGTGCAGGTATGTGAGTCGGTGCCGAAGAGGACATTGCCGGGGCGGTTGAACCCTTCTTCCGCGAGGGCCACGTGGCAGACGCCCTTGTAGCGGGACGTGCCCACGTCGTAGTAGTGGGGCAGGTCGTGCTCGTGAGCGAAGGCGCGGAGGAGCTCGATGTTGCGTCGGGCGTGCGGGTCCTCCGTAAATATGTAGTGGTCCGGGAGGATGACAAGCTTATCGCTGTCCCAGACCTTGGCTTTGTCGCCGAACTCTCTCTTGAAGATGTCGATGGGCGGCGGACCACAGACATCGTGCGTCATCAGGATGTCCACATTCACCCAGATGTTGTCGCCGGGGGTAACCCGTTCCCGGCCCGCGTGTGCGGCCAGGATTTTCTCCGTAATGGTCTGCGGCGCCATCAAGCCACCCCTCCCTGAAGAGACGGGAGTTGCGGCTTCCGGGGATGAGTTCCTCCCTCCTCTGCTCGGTAGCCCGCCAGCGAGTTGAGTGCCTGGATGTAGGCCTCGGCGGATGCCAGCACGACATCCGTCTTGGTCGCGCGCCCCGCGAAACACGGGCCATCCGCTCCCAGCAGGACGGACACCT
>JABDJZ010000310.1 GCA_013003255.1 Rhodothermales bacterium | reverse complement strand
AGTCTCTGTGACCGTGGATGGTAACCGCGTTTCGCGGGCTGTGACGGTGGTGCGATGATGCGCGGGCTGCTGGGTCTCCTATTCCTGGCCATTCTGTCAATGGAGGCCGGGGCGGCCACCGCCACCCCCGCGGCGCCCCCATCCTCAGCTCACGGCTTCAAGGCCCTGGTCTTCAGCCGGACAACGGGCTTCCGCCACGATTCCATCGACGAGGGAATAGACGCCATTCAGGCTCTTGGCGCCGGACACGACTTCGAGGTCGTCGCCACCGAGGATCCGTCTGTCTTCACCGATGCCGGGCTCGACGCTTACCAGGTCATCATCTTCCTCAATACCACCGGGGACGTGCTGAACGTGGACCAGCAGGGGGCACTGGAGCGCTTCATGGCTGACGGAGGCGGATGGGTCGGCATCCATGCGGCGGCAGACACCGAGTACGCATGGAGTTGGTACGGCGGATTGGTCGGCGCCTGGTTTGCGTCCCATCCCAACATTCAGTCGGCAACGGTGCGGGTGTTGGACCGGGACCATCCTTCCACCGGGGGCCTTCCGCAGGAATGGCTGCGGACCGACGAGTGGTACGACTACCAGAGCAACCCCAGGGGGCAGGTCCACGTGCTGGCCACCCTCGATGATGATTCGTATTCGGGAGGGACGATGGGCTTCGATCATCCCATCGCGTGGTGTCGGCCTTACCAAGGAGGGAGGTCCTGGTATACGGGGATGGGGCACACGGCGGAGAGCTATTCGGAGCCCGGTTTCCTGGACCATCTGCTCGGCGGCATTGAATGGGCGGCCGGCGCGGTGGAGGGTGCATGTTCAGCGACCATCGGCTCCAACTATGACCTGGAGGTGCTTGAACCCGATGTCGAGAGTCCGATGGATCTGGAGGTGGCTCCGGACGGGTCGGTCTTCTTCGTTGAGTTGGGCGGGCTGGTGCGTCGCTACGACCCCCAAACGCGCTTCACCACCACTGTTGCCGAAATTGACGTCTTCCAGAATTTCGAGGATGGCCTGATCGGAATCGTTCTGGATCCGTCATTCGAAACCACCGGCTGGCTCTACCTCTTCTACTCCCCGGCCGGCGGTGCACCCAGGCAGCACATTTCCCGGTTCACCTGGGATGGTTCGGTGATCGATCCGGCCTCGGAATCCGTAATCCTGGAGATCCCGACCCAGCGCCAGGAATGCTGTCACTCCGGAGGATCGATGGTGTTCGATGCCGCTGGCAATCTGTACATCGCCACGGGTGACAATACCAACCCGTTTGCCTCCGACGGATACGCGCCCATCGACGAACAGTCCGGCCGGGCACCCTGGGACGCCCAGAAGTCATCCTCCAATGCGGCGGATCTACGCGGGAAGATTCTCAGGATCACGCCCCAACCCGACGGTACGTACACCGTGCCCGAAGGCAATCTCTTTCCGGGTGGAGTCGGCGGTTCCCCAGAGGTCTATGTCATGGGGGTGCGAAACCCCTTTCGGATCTCGGTCGATCCGGGCACTGGTTGGCTCTACTGGGGAGACGTGGGGCCGGATGCCCGCAACGCCACCGCCGGACGGGGTCCGGCCGGCCTGGATGAGTGGAACCAGGCCCGGGAGCCGGGCAACTACGGCTGGCCGTACTGCATCGGCCCGAACACGCCATACAATGACTTCAATTTTGCCTCCGGGGCCTCCGGCGGGGTGTTCGATTGTGCGAGTCCAGTCAACGATTCGCCCAACAACACGGGCCCGCAATCGCTGCCGCCTGCCAAGCCGGCCTGGATCTGGTATCCCTACGGTCCGTCCAGCGACTTTCCGGGGATCACCGATGGACCGGGACGCACCGCGATGGCGGGACCTGTCTACCAATATGTGGCGAGTCGTCCCGGAGATATCGGTCTCCCGGCCTACTTCCAGGACCGGCTCCTGATTTATGAATGGTCCCGCTCCTGGATTCGCGTCGTAACCCTGGATGATGACGGGAATCCGCTGTCCATCGACCCGTTTCCCGGCGATCCGGAAATGAACCAGCCCATCGCCATGAAAGCGGGTCCGGACGGGGCGTTGTACCTCCTGGAATGGGGCTCGGGCTTTGGGACCGGTAATCCGGACGCCCAGCTTTCACGCATTGCGTCCACGCAGGGTGGCAAGCGGCCGGAGGCCGTCATCACAACAGATGTCGTGGCCGGGCCGCTCCCGCTCACGGTCACGTTCTCCGGAGCAGACTCCAGCGATCCTGAAGGGGATCTGCTTTCGTTTTCCTGGGACGTGAATGGCGATGGCGTCGAGGATGGTGCCGCCGAATCGCTGGCGTACACCTTTACCGAAGCGGGGGGCTACACGGCCCGGTTGCGCGTCTCGGACCCATTCGGAAACGAATCCTTGGCCTCGGTAACCATCACAGCCGGCAATTCGGCGCCGACGCTCGTCGTGAATACTCCGGTCCCGGGGGGCTTCTTTGATTGGGGCGACCGGATTTCGTTCGATCTCACGGTAAACGATGCGGAAGACGGATCCACAGGCGCAGGCACGATCGACTGCTCCCGTGTGGTGACGCAGTTGTTCATCGGCCACGATGCCCATACGCACCCGCTGACCTCGGTCACCGGCTGTTCGGGAGAGGTCGAACTGACAGACGGACACGGGGGCGACGGGGACCGGATCTTTCACGTGCTGGAGTTCAGCTACACGGATCAGGGCGCCGATGGCGTTCCCGGTATCACCTCCACGGAGGAGGTGGTCTTGCTCCCCAGCCGGTTGGAAGCCGAGCACTACGATGCCGAACAGGGCACCCAGACCGAGAACACGGCCGACCCGTCCGGAGGGAATGTCAACCTGGGCTTTCTGGACCACGGAGACTGGATTCGATTCGACAACGTGTCCCTGCGGGGCGTGCATCACCTGACCTTTCGGGTGGCCTCGGCCGGCAGCGGAGGGCGAATCGAGGTGAGACCGGACCTGCAGACGGGCGATCCCCTGGCTACGGCCATCGTCACGCCCACGGGAGATTGGCAGCGGTGGCGGGACGTGACGATTCCCGTTTCTGACGAGGGCGACGGGCCGCTTTTCCTGGTCTTCCTGAACGAGCCGGGAAATACCGGCCTGTTCAACATCAACTACCTCGTGGCGCATGGGCCCGGGGCTTCGGACGGGCCAGCCGGGCTTGAGGGGTTCTCAGCTTCCTACGTCAACGGCGGAAACACCCAGCTGACCCGAATAGAGCCTCAGATCTCATTCGATTGGGGCGCCTCGGGTCCGGAGGGCGGCGACAGGGCCACCTGGCAGGGTGTCCTGCAGGTCCCGACCTCGGGCAACTTCACCTACACGCTGCGCGCCCGCGGCACGGCAACGCTCTCAGTAGACGGTGCGGAAGTCCTTCGGGTAGACAGTCCGAGCGGCATTGGAGAGGTCACATCCGGCCTGCAGCGACTCCGCTCGTCCTTGCCGGTGCTTGTGGACGTTGATCTCACAGCAGGACCGAGAGGGGCTGCCATCTGGCTGGAAATGGAGGGCCCCGGGGTCTCTGAGACGGTCGGGGAGGGGCTGGTGACGCCTACGGGCACCATTTCCACCGAGTCCCCCGGCGACCTGCCGGAAGCGTTTGCTGTTGGGGCGACCTTCCCGAATCCAGCACAGACCTCCGTCTTCCTCGACCTTGAGGTCCCGGTAGCTGGAGAGGTACAGGCCGCCGTATTCGATCTGCTCGGCCGACGCGTCCGCGATGTCCCGGCTCGGCCTCTGGCTGCGGGACGGCACACGCTGACGGTCTCGGTGGACGGGCTGTCATCCGGGGTGTACTACGTGGTGGTATCGACGGGAAGCCGGCAGTTCGCGAGGCCCGTGGTGCTGGCCCGGTAACCGGCACCTATCCGCAACGCTAGGTGGTGCTGGCCCCGGGAGCCTTTCCGCCAAGGCCGGTGAGCAGTATCCTTCGCGGATAATCCAACCGACGGATCAACCCACTCCCGATGGCAGAATTCCAACTCTCGGCGCTCGACCTCTACATGGTCGGCGCGTACACCGTCCTCATCATTGCCATCGGCGTCTGGGTCGGGCGCAAGACGGAGAGCTCAGAAGACTACTTCCTGGCTGGTCGCTCCCTGATCTGGCCCATCGTCGGCTTCTCCCTGTTCGCGTCGAACATCTCTTCGTCGACCCTGATCGGGCTCTCCGGTGCAGCCTACTCATCGGGCATCGCGGTGTACAACTACGAGTGGTTCGCGGTTGTCGTCCTGGTCCTGTTCATCTTCGTTTTCCTGCCGTTTTACCTGAAGAGCCGGGTCTACACGATGCCCGAGTTCCTGGAGAAGCGGTTCGATGAACGGTCTCGTTACTACATGGCCGGCATCGTGATCGTGGGCAACGTCATTCTGGAGACGGCAGGCGGTCTCTATGCCGCGGCCATCGTTGTGCAGTTGGCCTATCCCGGGGTCGAGCTCTGGCAGTCCATCGTGGTCCTGGCCATCCTGGCAGGTGCCTACACGGCCGTAGGCGGGTTGAAGGCCGTTGTGTATACCGACGCCATTCAGGCTGTGCTCCTCCTCGTCGGATCGGTGATCATCTCCGTGATCGCATTCAACCAGATCGGGTCGTGGGAGGCGGTCAAGGCGGGCGTGTCACCGGACAAACTGAGCCTAATCAGGCCGTTGGATGATCCGACGATGCCGTGGCTGGGCCTGATAACGGGACTGCCACTGCTGGGCGTCTATTTCTGGTGCAACAACCAGTTCATGGTTCAACGGACGCTCGGGTCCAAGTCGCTGGATCACGGGCGATGGGGCGCGCTGTTTGCCGGGCTGCTCAAAGTCCCGGTGCTGTTCATCATGGTGCTCCCCGGGACCTTCGCCATCCTGCTCTATCCGGACCTCAGCAATGCCGATCAGGTCTTTCCGACCCTGTTGTTTGACCTGCTGCCGACCGGTATTCGAGGCATCATGCTGGTGGCCCTGGTGGCTGCGATCATGTCCAGCATAGACTCGACCCTCAACGCCGTGTCCACGATGGTCACCATGGACTTCGTCAAGAAGCTCCGGCCGGACACGCCGGACCGTCGGCTGGTTACCATCGGCCGGCTGGCCACGGTTGTTGTCATGGTCCTCGGCGTCCTGTGGGCTCCGCAGATCGCCCGATTCGAAAACCTCTGGGACTACCTGCAGGAGGTGCTGGCCTACATCAGTCCGCCCATCGTCGCGGTGTTCATAGTGGGCATCTTCTGGAAGCGCGCCAACGGCAACGGCGCGTTTGCGGGACTCCTGACGGGGTTCTTCGTGGCCATGCCGCTCTTTGTGCTGCGTGTGATGACCCGCCTGGACATGAACCCCATCTTCGAGGTCGATCTCCAGTTCCTGTACGTTGCGCCGCTGCTGTTCCTGCTCTGCTCCTTCGTGATCATCGTCGTATCCCTGCAGTCGGCTCCGCCGTCGGCTGAGGCACAGGAGCTGGTATGGACACCTGCCCTCTATCGTGAGGACACGATCCGTCTCAAGGATGTGCCGTGGTACAAGAATTACAGGGTACTGTCCGTCCTGCTGCTCCTCCTGACCTTCGGCGTGGTGGGCCTGTTTTGGTAGGAGCTGAGGAGACCCGGGCCGGACAGGACCGAGTCCGTTCGCTGCTGGCGCAGATGACCCTCCGTGAGAAGGCGGGGCAGATGACGCAGGTCACCATTCATACGGTTTGCGATCCCGCGATGGGTCCTCAGGATGCCGCCCGGCTGGATCCGGAGCGGCTTCGCCGGGCTGTCGTGGACTTCGGTGTCGGGTCCATTCTGAATGTGGCGGGTCGGCCACTGAACCCGGCCGAGTGGCGTGCACTTGTCACAGAGATCCAGGAAATGGCCACCGGCGAGACCCGGTTGGGCATCCCGATCGTGTATGGGCTCGATGCCGTGCATGGCTCCGGATACACGCGAGGGGGAACGCTCTTTCCCCACAATCTGAACCTGGCGGCTTCCTGGCGAGAGGACCTTGTTCGCGAAGCGGCGCGGATCACGGCAGAGGAGCTGGCCGAGTGCGGGGTGCCGTGGAATTTTGCGCCCGTTCTGGATGTGGGTCGACAGCCGTTGTGGTCACGCTTCTTTGAGACCTTCGGCGAGGATGTCCACCTGGCCAAACGCCTGGGCGTGGCTGCCGTCGAAGGCCACCTTGCCGTGGATGGAATCGCGGCCTGTGGGAAACACTTCCTGGGATACTCGGCACCGGCCACCGGTCGGGACCGAACCACGGCATGGATCCCCGAGAACCGCCTGCGTGACGTCTTTCTTCCGCCGTTTCGCGCGGCCATAGAGGCCGGCGTGCAGACGCTCATGGTTAACTCCGGCGACATCAACGGCGTCCCGGTTCACGCGAGTCGCGAACTGTTGACGGACCTGCTTCGTGGTGAGTTGGGTTTCGAAGGCGTCGTGGTCTCTGACTGGGAGGACGTGATCAAACTCCACACCATCCATCGGGTGGCTGAGACGCCCAGGGAGGCCGTGCGTCTTGCCGTGATGGCGGGAGTCGACATGAGCATGACCCCGTACGACCTTGATTTCGTGGACCAGATCTGTGAACTGGTCGAGTCCGGAGACCTGCCAGAGTCCCGCATCGATGAGGCGGCCTTACGGGTCTTGGCACTGAAAGAATCGCTAGGGCTTTTCGAACGGCCGCTGCCGTCTGCAAGTCCCGGTCCCAAACGGGAGCGGATCGCGCTCAGCCTCGAGGCCGCTGCTGCCGGACTGGTGCTTCTGGAAAACAGGGAGAACACGCTGCCGCTGACGGAGGATTCTGCCGCAGGACGAGATCCGTCGTCACTACGGCTGGCCGTCGTGGGGCCGGGATGCGATTCGCCCACTGTGCTTTCCGGATCCTGGTCCCAGACGTGGCAGGGAGACGATGCAACCGCTTTCCCGGATGACGCCGCCACCATTGCCCGCGTCGCGAGCGAATATTTCGACACGACCCCGCAGGCCGAGGAGGCCGATGCCATCCTGTTGTGCCTCGCCGAACGTCCTTCCGTGGAGAAGCCGGGGGATATAGACAGCCTGACGCTCGATGGAGAGCAACAGTCGCTGGGGCGTGCACTGACTGGCCTTGGAAAGCCCGTGATCGCCGTCCTGCTTTTCGACCGGCCGCGAATCCTTGGGGACTGGATCGATGCATGCGCGGCCGTGATCTGGGCCGGGAGGCCGGGTCCCGAAGGTGCCCGGGCCATCGTGGAAACGCTGCTCGGGCACCGGGGCCCATCCGGACGATTACCGTTTACCTATCCGCGCCACCCCGGCGAACTGGTTTCCTATTCGCATCGGTGGACCGACCGCTTGGGCAGGAACTACGGGCTGGAGAAAGACTATCGTTTCGACGGTCTGAACCCCCGATGGCCGTTCTGCGCCGGACGTAGTTATGCGGAAGGTATGGTCGTTGCCCTCGAGGTTGAGGTGGCCGGCCAACGGGTCACGGGCTCCGTCACGGTGCGGAATCCCGGGGCGAATGCCATCCGAATGGTGGTGCCCATTTTCGTGCGGGATCACTATGCATCCGTCGCGCCTCCGGTCGAACGGCTTGGCGCCTTCGTGAGCACGGAGCTCGAGCCAGGGGAGGAGCGCCGGGTAGACTTCGAGGTGGATCCGGAGTCGATGGGGTTTCACGACGATGATGGCTTCCGCATTGAGCCAGGTGCCTTCAGTGCGCGCGTCTTTGACAAGGTTCAGGAGTTCACTTTACTGCCTCTTTGAAAACCTTTTCACACTCTTGACCTCCGGGGTGCCCGGTGTTAAGTTATCGTAATTGTGAAAACGTTTTCACGGCGAATCCAAGTCGCAAGTCCCGGATCATGGGAAGCGGCGAAGAAAGGCCGCGCCAACGGTTCACGGTCCAACACCTACCGCACGGCCCTGAATGGGGCCATTGGGTGCAAAACGGGACACCTTTGCGGTGAATCGTTTGCATCCGAACGCAGCCAAGGAGAATCTTGCAGTTCGCAGTGAATGTCCC
>JABDJZ010000496.1 GCA_013003255.1 Rhodothermales bacterium | reverse complement strand
GCTTTGCCCTGCCGCTTCATTGCCGCGACCACCTTGCCACCCACCACGAGACAACGGATGTCCGCACCCCCCGCCTCTTTGACAAACTCCTGCACCAGGAATCGCGTCTTGAGAGCACGAAAGGCCTCAATTGTGCTCTCGGCCGCCTTCTCTGTTTCCGCCAGAATCACGCCCTTCCCCTGCGTGCCCTCCAGGAGCTTGACGATAAGGGGGGCACCACCAACCATCTGAATGAGATCATCTGTGGCCCTCGTGGAGTGAGCGAATCCGGTGACCGGAAGTCCGATGCCCTTCCGTGAGAGAAGCTGCGAACTGCGGAGCTTGTCGCGGGACCGACTGATGGCGACGGACTCGTTGACGGAGTAGACACCCATCATCTCGAACTGGCGGACTACGGCAGTCCCGTAGAAGGTCACAGAGGCTCCAATTCGCGGGATTACCGCGTCATACCCGGTCAGTTCACCTCCGGCATAGTGAATGGAAGGCCGGTGCGACGTGATGTTCATGTAGCACATCAAATGGTTGATGACGTGCGCCTCGTGGCCACGCTCCTTCGCAGCCTGGAGCAGCCTGGACGTGGAGTAGATGCCGGGGCTGCGAGACAGGATGCCGATTTTCATTTTCGTGTGGGTTTGAGAAGGGAGCGCCGAAAGGCCCGACCGATGTCTCGACCAAGCGCGTAAGACTGCGAGGGATCAACAACCAGTCGCTCAGCCATCGCAGATCGGCCGAGGAGCATGGGAAACAGCATCGAATCACGATTCGTGAGGGTGATTTCGATGGGCCAGGCCTCCCCAGCCAGAGCCAGTGGCGTTTGGATGACCAACCGGCGCTCGCGGTGCCCGCCGGAGTCGGAGACTGTCCGACGGTCCAGGACCGGGGCCTCACAGCGGACCTCGATGTCACGCCGCTTCCGAAACGGATGGATCCAGAAGACCACCCATTCTCCATCGTCCCGGGCCTCCAATTCGGTTCGGAACGCATGCAGCGCCGATGTTCGAGCACCCGTGTCGACCTTCGCTTTGAGGCCGTCGAGTCCGAGGGCGGGCAGCGAAACGTATTCGCGCCAACCAACGGTGGTTAGGGTAGGCAAGTGCGGCCCAGGATGATGTAATGTGGTGCAGGGGCGCAGGCGGACCCGTCAGTCGTCAATGGCGGCGCCGACCAGCAGCCTGAACTTCCAACTCGTGTCGTCCCTGATCGGGCCCTGCGTCTGCTTCATGAGTATGCCGACGACGCCTTCCGCCGGGTCTGCAAAGTACTGCGTATTGAAATATCCACCCCAATCAAACGTGCCGATACTTCCGCGTCCACCCTGACTGTGCTGGCTGTCGTTCAGCAGCCCGAACGCCAGCCCGTAGTGATTGCCACCCCATTGGTCGCCGATCTGGTTCTTCATCATGAAGTCTATCGTGGTGCGACTCAGAATCCGGACCCCGCCAAGAACGCCGCCATTCAGGTACATCTGGAGGAAGGTGGCGTAGTCCAGGGCCGTGCTGGACAGCCCCGCCCCACCTGAGAAGAAGCGTCGGGCCCCCGTGATCGGGTAGTCGGGATCATAGAACGTCACTGGCCAGCGCTCCCACTCGCCGGAATCCCCCTTCTGCTGGACGGCTACCAATCGATCCGCCTGGTTGGCGGGCAGGTAGAATGCCGTATCACTCATCCCCAGCGGCTCAAAGAGACGCACTCGCAGGAATTCGTCGAAGGGCATTCCGGAAATCACCTCGACGAAGTAGCCCAGCACATCCAGGCCCTCGCTGTAGGTAAACCCTTCGCCCGGATTGTGATGAAGCGGCAGGGCCGCGAGCTTCAGCACACTCTCCTCAATGCTGATCGGCTCGGTCGTGAACAGGTCCGTGACCCCTGCCTTGGCATACATCTTTCTGAACCGCTCATCGCCGTCGATGACCCCGTACCCGAGTCCGGAAGTGTGGGTCAACAGGTGCCTGATTGTGATTTCGCGCGCCGCCGGCACGCCTGTATAGCTGCTGTCCGCCTCATTGAACGTGTCCAGAACCTGCGGGTCCGCAAACGCCGGGATATAGCGGGACACCGGATCATCGAGTTGGAAGTGTCCTTCTTCCCACAGCATCATGACGGCTGTTGAGGTCACGGCTTTGGTCTGGGAAGCGATTCGAAAGATCGCGTCCCGTTCCAGCATTCGGCCAGCCGGAGCATCGGCCGTCCCGTGGGCTTTCCAGTAGACAATCTTGCCATGGCGCGCCACCAGTGCCACGGCACCGGGGATGTGCATCTCATCCACCGCCTCCGCCAGCATGGCGTCGATCCGCTGGAGGCGATCAGGGGACATCCCGGCGGACGCAGGGGTGGCTTCCTGAAGCGCCTCGCCGGGCGCGTTAGAGGCTGTTTGGGCGTAACTGGGCGCGACCAGGAAGGCCCAAAGGAGGATTGTGAGTGGCTGTAAGCGACGGACTCGCATGAATGTCATGGGTCATTGAAGATGGCGTAGGGGCCATTGTACGACTCCGGCCGCATTACCCAAGGCCCCGGGCCCCGCTCAATCCTGTAGCGCGTAGGCCACGTAGCTCCCCCCACTCGGAGCGCCATTCTTGCCGCCCCCCGCAGCGATGACCACGAACTGCCTGCCATCCACCATGTAGGTCGACGGGGTCGCATTGCCAGATGCCGGCAGCTGCGCCTCCCACAACAACTCCCCCGTGGCCTTGGCAAACGCCCGGATCTTCCGATCATACGTGGTTGCCGCGATGATCAAGAGACCGTTCTGCGTGACGATGGCACCGCCATAGTTGTCCGTCCCCGTGTTCAGAATGCCCTGCCTCGTCAGTTCCGGGTATTCGCCAAAGGGAATGGACCATGCGATGCTTCCCTCGTTGAGATCAATCGCATTCAGCGTGCCCCAGGGCGTCTTCACCCCGGGATAGCCTTCGTGGTCAAGAAAGATGTCAAAGAGGGCCGTCCGGTATGGCAGTTCAAACGGTGTACTTCCCACCTTCTCGGCCGAAGCGTCAATTCCCGTCTCCAGATAGGTGACCAGATCCTCAATAGTCCGCCTGCCCATCGCTGAGGCAAAGGCCGGCATCAGTCCCGAACCCTGCCTGATGATCTCCGTCACCTCAGCCCGCGATTTCCGCTCCGTAATCCCGATCAGGGAGGGTATGTCTCCCATTCCACTCCGGTCGGCCCCGTGGCAGCTGGCACAGTTCGCGGTGTAAAGGGATTCGTCGGATTGGGGGACCAGCTTCAGCAGCCATCCCATCTCGTTGGAGTTGACGTACAGCAGACCGGTTTCCGGGTCGAAGGCAGGACCACCCCACTCGGCACCGCCGTCCACGCC
>JABDJZ010000295.1 GCA_013003255.1 Rhodothermales bacterium | reverse complement strand
TGGAAAGCTGGGGCAGATTCATCGTATCAGGGGCGCCGGTCCAGCACGGCGTACATGGTGGGGATGACGACCAGCGTGAGGAGCGTGGAGACCACCAGGCCGCCGATCACCGTAATGGCCATCGGTGCGCGGATTTCGGCACCCTCACCGATCCCTATCGCCATGGGTATCAACCCCAGCGTCGTTGTCAGGGTGGTCATGAGGATGGGCCGCAGGCGCTGTCCCCCGGCCTCGATGATGGCCTCGATCTTCTCCGTGCCCGAGGCGCGGAGCTGGTTGATCAGGTCGACCAGGACGATGGCATTGTTCACCACGATGCCGGCCAGCAGAATGAGTCCGATGAAGACCACGACGCTTACCGTTGACCCGGTAGCCCAGAGGGCGAGAATGGCGCCGACGGCCGCCATGGGGATCGAGAAGAAGATGACGAACGGGTGGAGGAGCGACTCGAATTGCGAGGCCATCACCAGGTACACCAGAAACACCGCAAGCAGGAGCGCCAGCATCAGGGAACGGAAGGAGTCTCCCATCTCCTGGTTCTGGCCGGCAATACGCACAGAGATGCCCGGAGGTGTGGCCACCGAGGCCACTACCGCGCGAAGCTCGTCCGCGGCCGCGCCCAGGTCCCCATATTCAAGGTTGGCCGTGACCATGGCCACGCGCTGCTGGCTTACCCGCCGGATTTCGCTGGGACCGATGCCGACATCCAGGTCAGCGACCGCTGCCAGGGTCACAGGGCGATCACTCTCCGGGTTGACGATGAGCTCACGCAGTTTGTCCACGGACGCGCGATCCTCCTCACGAGTCCGAACCAGGACATCAATCTTGCGGTCGTTCCAGGAATACCGGGTGGCTACGGAGCCCCGCACGTTGGAAACCAGGCGGTCCGCCACGTTGGAGACCGAGAGACCCAGCGCGGCTGCGCGCTCGCGGTCAAACCGGATCTGCACCTCCGGATGCCCGACTTCCATGGAAGACTTGACGTCCGCAAAGCGGTCACGGTCACGCAGCCGTGCGGCCAGTGCCTGGGACACCAGTTTCAGACCGTCCAGGTCGTAGCCCGACACCTCCAGTTCGACCGGCGTCCGGAACGAGAACAGCGTTGGACGCTCAATTTTGTACTGAACGCCCGGAATGCGGGACAGGCCGCCGCGGAGGCTCGACACCGCCTCAGCCTCTCCCAGGTCTCCGGAGCCTGTCTCCAGGGTTACGTGCAGCTCTCCCCAGTTTTCACCGCCTTCGTCCGGATTGGCGTCCAGGCGATTGCCGCTGCCTGCCACCGCAAAGGAGGCCGTTACGTTCGGCGCCGAGTCGGCAGCCAACTGGACCTCACGCATGGCGGCGTCCGTCTCCGCCAGAGGGGTGCCTGGCGGCAGCCGTAACTCAAGGTTGAATTCGTCCTGGGCGAGCTGTGGAATCAGCTCCACACCCAGGGTGGGCACCAGCGCCAGGGAAGCCAGAAACGTCAGCACGGCCGACCCCAGGACCGCACCCCGGTGTCTCAGCGCCCAGCCCAGCAGCGGCTGGTAGCGGGACGAAATAGCATCAAAACCGGCATTGAATCCGGCCGCGATTGGGCGCATGACCCACCCTGCCGCTCGTCCGATCGCACGTCCGAGCAGGTAGGCGCCGCGGGCCAGATAGAAGGGCACCCGATTCAGGAGTACGTATCGAATTCGGCCAAGGACCCGGCCGACGCGGGTGCGGGGCTCCGGCCTGACCGGCTCGGCAAAGACCTCTTTGCCCTTCCCTCCGATTGACGCCAGCATGGGGATAAGCGTGACGGCGACCACCAGGGACGCCAGCAGCGAGAACGTCACCGTAAGCGCCTGATCCCTGAACAGCTGACCGGCGATGCCCTGTACGAAGACCAGCGGAAAGAACACCGCCACGGTCGTGAGCGTGGACGCGACCACGGCGCGGCCCACTTCGCTCGCGCCTGCGACCGCCGCATCACGGGGACTCGCCCCCCGTTCACGATGCTTGGAGATGCTTTCCAGCACCACGATGGAGTTGTCAACCAGAAGGCCGATCCCAAGCGCCAGCCCGCCAAGCGACATGATGTTCAGGGTAAGGTCATACCCGTACATCATGTTGAACGTGGCGATCACCGACACCGGGATCGACACCGAGATGATGAGCGTCGCAGCGATGTTGCGCAGAAAGAGATACAGCACCAGGACGGCCAGCAGGCCGCCAATCAGTCCCGCGTTCACCACATCGTCCACGGCGCTCTCAATAAACGTGGACTGGTCGTAGACCTTCTCAATCCGTACTCCGTCCGGGAACAGCCGCTGGCTCCGGTCCAGTCGGGCCTTGACGGCCTCGGCTACGGCCACGGTGTTGGCATCCCCCTCCTTGTAGATGGAGAGTTCAACCGCCTCCAGACCGTTGATCCGGGTGATGGCCTCCCGCTCCTTGAAGCCCATCGAGACCTCGGCGACATCACGCAGGTAGATGGGGCGCCCCATCCGGCTCTCCAGAATCA
>JABDJZ010000285.1 GCA_013003255.1 Rhodothermales bacterium | reverse complement strand
TCTCCGTCGTGAGCGCTCCCGCCGCGCCGGCGTCCGTGGCCAGCACGACGGCCTCGCCGGTCCAGACGGTTCCGTCTTCCAGCTCCACCTCCCTCGGAGTCACCCGCGTCACGCGGGCCTCCAGCTGGATTGCGTCGTCGAGACCGCGCGCCAGCTGCTTTGGCAGCTCTCCCATTCCCAGGGCGGGAACGGCCGCCTGTCCCTGCGAGAACATGCGGAATACGAACTCGAACATGCGACTGCTGGCGTTCAGGTCACCGTCAAGCAGAATTCCTCCGAGGAAGGGTCGGAAGAAGCTGTCGATGATCCGGTCTGAGAAACCCCAGCGATCCCGCAGCGCGGCCGCCGTGGTCATTTCCTCCCGATCGAAGACGTCGTCCAGCGACCCCTTGGTAACGCCCAGCCGGAGCGCCCCGATGCGGAGCTTGTCTCCCAAGGTACCAATGCTCGACCCCAGGGTATCCAGGGCAGATGTGGGCTGGCGAATGGGATCGGCCACCCGCTCAAACCCTTTCGCGGTCCGGACCAATGCTCCGTCGAAGAACCGTTTCAGGTCCAATCGCTCGTAGTCCAGATAGTGTTGGGTTTCCGGATACGCCGTCAGCAGGACCTGGAAGCCACGGTCCAAGCGGAAGCCGTCCACCACATCCGTGCGGACTCGCCCGCCGACGGCATCTGCTGCATCAAACAGCTGGACGCGCTTTCCAGCTTCGACGAGTTCGCGAGCACAAACCAGCCCGGAGAGGCCGGCGCCGACGATGAGGACGTCTGCTGATGGGGGCATGAGGTCAGTAGTCCGATTGGCTGAGGCCGGAAAATAGGCCCCGCGACTGGCCCGTTCTTCGATGCTGGCCGGGCTTCTCCCCGATGCTCGCTATTTTCAGTGCATGCGACAGGCCCTCACCCCGATCCTGCCGGCTCTGCTCGTACTTGGAGCCCTCGTGCCCATTGCCTGCCAGTTGCCGGAGACCAACCTCCGCCAGAACGGCTGGTCCGCTGCCCGCACCATCGAGAACGACTCGCTGGTTATTCGACTGCGGAATCCAATCCGGTCTGCCACCCGCTTCCACGTCCGATCAGAGAGGGCAGATATCTCGGAGATCCTGGCTGGCAATGCCTTCCACGTGCTCGGCCCGATGGAGGAACGAAGCGTGGCCTACCCGCTGGCCGGACTGGACACGCTGGGCATTCTCGATGCGGTGCGGACCACCATCTCCCACGGCAGCCTGAGAACACCCATCCGGCCAGACACCCTCTCCCTACCGTTTCCCGAAGGTCGCTGGTACCGGGTGATCCAGGGATACGGCGGCGGCTACTCCCACAACACGCCCTTCTCGCGCTACACGCTGGACTTTGCCCTGGCCGTTGGTGACACCGTCACCGCTGCGCAGGATGGGGTTGTCGTCGGCGTCGTTGAGGGCTATGAGGTAGGCGGCGGAAAGTCCAAGTACCGGCCCTACGCCAATTACATCACGGTCTTCCACCCCGGGAGCGGCCTGTTTACCCAGTATGTGCATCTGGCACCCGATGGGAGTCTCGTGGCGGTTGGAGATTCCGTGTCCATGCACCAGTCCATCGGCCTTTCGGGGCTCACGGGATTCACTGATCGGGCGCACCTGCATTTCAATGTCCTCGTCCCCGATTCCACAGAGGGCATGGTTTCGACGCCCGCGGTGTTTGAGGGCGGAATCGAAGGCGCCGTCTGGCAACGCGGCAGCCGCGCCGAGCATGTCCACTGAGACTCAAGGGGGGCCTTGCCCGGATCGCCTCGCGGGTCGGATACTGGATGCTTCCCAACTACCCGGCTCCATGTCCCGATATACCCTCCTCCTCGCCGCCCTCTTTCTGGCCCTGCCGAGCTTCGCCCAGGTGGCGCCCGCCCCTGACCTGGACGACCCCGATGGGCCCCACGAGCGACTCATCATCCGCGGCGGCATCCTGATTGACGGCTCTGGAGGACCGCCTCGCGGACCCGTGGACATTGTGGTCGAAGGCAATACGATCACCCGAATTGTGGGCGTCGGCTCACCGGGTACCCCCATCAACCCGGACCGCCGGCCCGGTGGCGCCACCCGCGAGATTGATGCGCACGGCATGTACATCATGCCCGGCATCGTGGACAACCACCTCCACACCGGCGGCGTCCCGAAAGCACCCGAGGCGGAGTACGTCTACAAGCTCTGGCTTGCCCACGGCATCACCACCGGACGTGGCGTCGGATTCGGCGGCATGGAGTGGTCGTTGTCCGAGAAAGCCCGCAGTGAGCGCGGCGAAATCGCGGCTCCGCGTATGGTCGTGTACGCAAGACCCGGTCAAGGAGAAGATTGGGAAGGCGGCGTGGACACCCCGGAGCAGGCCCGCGCCTGGGTCCG
>JABDJZ010000267.1 GCA_013003255.1 Rhodothermales bacterium | reverse complement strand
GGGTGTGACAGCCTAGTGTCACTGGCGTCTCAACCGAGTCCGTCAGCGTGTGATTGCCGGAGTGGCCACCGTTGATTGGCTCACTCCTCCTTGCCGCCGAATTGGACGAAAAGCGCCGGAACCACGACCATGTTGAGAAAGGTCGAGGTCAGTAGTCCTCCCAGGATCACAATGGCCATGGGCGTCTGAATCTCTTTCCCGGGCTCACCGCCCCCGAGCGCAAGGGGAATCAGGGCAAGGCCGGCTGTCAGGGCCGTCATCAGGATGGGGTTGAGTCGCTCCATGGAGCCCTGAAAGACAGCTGCCCGAAGGTCCAGTCCGTCACGAATAAGGTGCTGGTAGTGACTGACAAGCAGGATGCCGTTGCGCACTGCGATGCCGAAGAGGGTGATAAAGCCCACAAGAGCGGCCACATTCAGTTCGCCCGCCAACAACAGAAAGACGGCGGCCAGCCCGCCTGTCAGCGCTAGGGGAAGGTTGACCATGACCAGCAAGGCGGGACGCGCACCTCCAAACTCCTTGTACAGCACCAGAAAGATCAGGATGATGGACAAGAGCGAGAGGAGAGCGATGGTTCGGGTGGCCTGGCGCGCACTTTCAAATTGCCCCCCATACTCGACGTAGTACCCTTCTGGAAGGGAAACGCCCGAGGCGACGGCAGTCTCGATGTCAGAGACCACGCTCCCCACATCCCGGCCGGCCACGTTGGCAGACACTACGATCTTCCGCTGGACATTCTCGCGACTAATGGTATTTGGGCCGCGTTCGTAACGCACGGCTGCCAGCGCAGACAGCGGAATTCGGGCTCCGACGGGGGTGTCGACCAGAGCCGCACCCACACGCTCGGCGTCACCGCGAAAGGCCTCGTCGTAACGAACTACGAGATCATAGCTCTCCTGACCTTCCCGCACCTCCGAGACCACTTCGCCCGCAAATGCCACGTCAATGGTCTCCGCCAGCATCATCGGCGTGACCCCGTAGCGGGCCATGGCCGGGCGATCCGCGTAAACCCGCAGTTGCGGCACATCGGCCTGCTGCTCAACCGAAAGATCCACGACACCTGGGATGAGCTCGGCCTGCGCGCGGATTTGCTCGCCATAGCGACGGAGTTCGTACAAATCCGGACCGAAGAGTTTGATTGCGATGGAGGCTCGCGTGCCGGACAACATGTGGTCGATACGGTGCCCGATTGGTTGGCCGATGGTGATGTTGGTCCCGGGCACAAAGGCCAGGTCACCCCTGAGTTCGTTCAACACGGCCTCCAGCGGAATCGAACTCAGATCCAGGCGGACATCGATTTCGGCTGCATTCGCCCCCTGGGCATGTTCGTCCAACTCCGCCCGGCCGGTCCGTCGGGAAGTCCCGATCACGGCGGGATGCTGCAGTAGAATTCCTTCGATGCGGTTTCCCAGGTCATTCGAGGTATCCAAACCTGTCCCGGGGACCGTTACGGCCGATATGACCAGCGTGCCCTCCTGAAACTCGGGCAGAAAGCCTCTCCCCAGGAACGGCACCACGGCCAGCGTCAGCACAAGCAGAACTCCCGCCGCCGCAATGACTGCGGTAGTGCGCGCAAGAACCCAGCCCAGCGTCCTCGAATAGATCTTCTTCAACCGCTCGACCAACCAGCTCTCGCCCTCGCGATCCATGATGCGGGCGTTTGGCAACAGGAATGAGCAGAGCGTGGGTGTAACCGTGATAGCAACCACGAGCGATGCCACGATGGAGACGATGTAGGCGAACCCCAACGGCCGCAACATGCGCCCCTCCACGCCGGAGAGGAAGAAGAGCGGAAGGAAGACAATGGAAATGATGATGGTGGCGTTCAGGATGGGGCCACGCACCTCTCGGGAAGCCTCATAGACCACCTTCAGACTGGGCTCTCGATCCGCCTCTGGTCTCGCGCGGTTCTCCTTCAGCCGCCTGAAGACGTTCTCGACGTCAATGATGGCATCATCCACCAGGGCGCCGATGGCGATGGCCATTCCCCCGAGGGTCATGGTGTTGATGGTGACGCCCAGCAACTTCATGGCCAGCACGGCCACGCCCAGCGAGAGTGGAATCGCCAGAACGGAGATGCCCGTGGTTCTGAGATTCCAGAGAAAGAGAAAGAGGATGAGCACCACCAGCAGCGCGCCGTCCCGCAACGCCTCAATCACGTTTCCCACGGCCAGTTCAATGAAGCTGGACTGCCGAAAAATGCCTCGATTGATGGTCATTCCGTCGGGAAGCCGCGACTGAATGCGCCCCAGTTCTTCGTCGATGCGTTCCGTCAGCGTCAACGTGTTGGCGTCCGGTTGCTTCTGTACGGAGAGAATCACGGCAGGCTCTGCATTCACCGAGCCGATCCCGAATCGCGGTGCCGGGCCAATCGCCACCTCGGCTACGTCGCCCAGCAACACGGGAATGCCGTTGCGGACGGCAATCACTGTACCTGCGATGTCCTCGACGCTGCGGGCGCGGCCGAGCCCACGAATGAGTACCTCGCGACCCGAATCCTGGTAGATCCCGCCGGCGGCGTTGGCGTTGGACTCCTCGGCGGCCCGGAGGACTTCCGAGAGGGTTACGCCATAGGCACGCAGTCCCTCCGGATTCACCCGCACCTGGTATTGCTTTACCTGCCCTCCAATGGGGATGACCTGAGAGACCCCCTCAATGGAGAGCAAACGCTTCCGGACCGTCCAGTCAGCGCTGGACCGGACGTCCATGTCCGAGTGCCTGTCCGTGGTCATGCCAACCAGCAGAATTTCCCCCATGATGGAGGTCACCGGCGCCAGCACCGGTGCATCCAGACCGGCCGGAAGCTGTGATGCTGCGAGTTGAAGCTTCTCGGAGACAATCTGCCTCGACCGGAAGATGTCCGTGCCCCAGTCAAATTCCACCCATACAATGGCGATGCCCTGGGCGGAGGAGGACCGCACCCGCCGTACGCCGGTCGCGCCGTTTACGACGCTCTCGATGGGAAATGTTACCTGGGTCTCCACCTCTTCCGGGGCCATGCCGTGTGCCTCGGCCAGTACCGTGACAGTAGGTGCAGTAAGGTCGGGAAAGACGTCGACGGGAAGCGTCAGCGCGGCCCAGGACCCTCCGAGCAAGAGCACCGCTGCGCCGAACAGGGTCACCAACCGGTTGTTGAGCGACCATCCAATGATGCGATCCAGCATGGAGGGCCTCAGTGCGGGTGTCCGTGGTCAGCGATATCGGTGGTGCTCAGGGAAGCCAGGTAAACCTGATAGGCGCCCCGAACTACCACGTACTCGCCCTCTGCGACGCCGGAAGCAGCGATGGTGTGGTACCCATTCGTGGGGCCGGCCACAAACACCCTGCGCTCGAATCGTTCACCCTCTACCTGGACGTAGATCACCGACTGGCCGTCTTCGTTGAGGATGGCCTCGTTCGGTACAACCGGACCACGCGTGCTGCCCCCGACTTCAAGTCCAGCGGGCACGAATAGCCCGATCTTGAGCCTTCGGTCCG
>JABDJZ010000266.1 GCA_013003255.1 Rhodothermales bacterium | reverse complement strand
CCTCTTGAGAGGTCTCTGCATCCTTGACCAATTCGTAGAACGCATCGGATACCCAGCTGCCAGTCATGGTTGTGTCGTCGGCCCAGAGCTGGGCGAAGAGGAAGCCATCATCGTCATCGCACCCCACGCACTGGATGTTGGCGAACAAGTCCCCGTCCACAAGCGATTCCCAGACCCGGAAGTACCCGTCCATGTCATCCTCGGTACCATCCATGATGGCCAGATACTCGGAGTCATTGAACGCGGCCACCTGCAGCATCAGGACCTCCCCATCCTCATCTTCGGCCGTCCAGGCGCCCAGCAATTCCGGCCGGATTTCCGCGTCTCCAGGCAGGGAAAGCGGCTCCGGTGAGCCATCGCAACCGGCCAGGACTAACGTGACAATAAGAGCGGCGGGAAAGAGGTGGTTTCGCATGACAAACATGGAGGGTGATACAACTACTTCTCTCCAAGAGCCGCTCGTCGTCCGGCCGGAGTAACTCTCGGCCCTGCGAAACTTGACCGCGGAATAGGCTTTCAGCCTGTCCGATGCGCACGCTCACCCCTCTCGTACTGCTCCTGCTGGCCGCCTGCGCCAGCCCGCCGCCGACCCCCGTCATTCCGGAGGGCGAGTACGCGGGTTGGAGCCCGGACGCCGAGTATGTGGGCAAGGCCACCTGTGCGGAGTGCCACGTGGAACAGGCAGAGAGTTTTGCCGAGGCACAGATGGGGCGGTCGTTCCGTCCGGCGAGAGCATCGCTGAGTGATGCAGAGTGGGACAATGTCCCTGCCATTCGCGATCCAGACAGAAACCTCTACTACCAGCCGTTCCGTCGGGGTGAGGCGCTGTTCGTCCGCGAATTCAGGCTCAGCGAGGGGGATACCACGCACGTTCGCGAGGTGGCCATAGACTACATCGTTGGGTCCGGACAGCACACCAATTCCCACATCCGGGACGAGAACGGGTACCTCTACCAGGTGCCCATCACGTGGTATGCCCAGGATGGCAAGTGGTCGCTTCCGCCGGGATTCTCAGGGGGTGATTCGTTCCGGTTCGATCGGCCGATCACCGAGCAGTGCATGGCCTGCCATGACGGTCCAGCGGAGTACGCGGCTTCGTCCGAGAATCGGTTCTCCGACATTCCGCACGGGATCGAGTGTGAGAACTGTCATGGTCCGGGATCGGTGCACGTCGAGGCCATCCGGGCTGGACGGATCGTCGATGTTACTAACGCCATCGACTACACCATTGTCAATCCGGCCAAGCTGGAGCTTGAGCGCCAGGATGACGTCTGCCAGCGCTGCCACATGCAGGGCGTGGCCGTACTCAAGGACGGCGTGACGGCGAACGACTATCGCCCTGGACAGCGGCTGGCCGATCACATGGACGTGTTCTGGCCGCGCTTCCCGGACTCGACCACGCAATTCCTGATGGCGTCACACCCGGACCGGCTTCAGATGAGTGCGTGCTGGCAGGCCTCCCGGGATCCCGCCCAGGGCATGGAACCCATCACATGCCTGACCTGCCACGACCCGCATCAGCCGGTTCAGGCCACCACGTCCGTCCAGTACAACGCCACCTGCATCAACTGCCACGCCTCGCAGCAGGTGCAGGAATGCTCGGAGGATCTGACCGCCCGACTGGCCGTCGAGAACAATTGCTCCTCCTGCCACATGCCGGAGTCCGGGACCATCGACATTCCCAACGTCCGGATCACCGATCACAACATCCGTGTGGTTGAAGACGCGCCGGAGTCCGCTGTAAACGCCGCATCCCGGACGGATCTACTCCGCATGGCCAGCCTGCTGAGGCCCGAGGTGGAGCCGGAGGTTCTGGCCGCGGCCTATCTGACCTACTACGAGGAATTCGCCCATCGCCCGGTATTTCTGGACTCGGCGCGCGCCATCCTTGGGCGCATTTCGTCCAACCAGGCGCATCCTCAGCGTGTCCGTCTGGCCTTCCTGTCCGAGGACTGGAACGAGGTGACGCGGATTGGCTCAACCCTCTCATCCTCGAGTGTCACCGATGCCTGGACCGCGTACCGGGTGGGAGAGGGGTACCTGACGCTGGGCGAGGTGCCGACCGCGATTACCTGGCTTGAGCGGGCCACCTTCCTGGCACCGGACCACCTGCGTTTCCTGGACAAACTCGGTACCGCCTACCTGGCCATGGGTCGCCTGGAGGACGCAGAGGTGGTGGTGGATGACGTGCTGAACCGTTCACCGAGCTTTGCCTCGGCCTGGAACAACCGCGGCTTCCTGCGGCTCAACCAGGGGGATCTTGTCGGTGGTGAGGAGGACTTCCGGAAGGCGCTGGAATTGGACCCCGACCTGGAGCAGGCACTTGGCAATCTGGCGTCGTTGTTGTTCAACACCGGGCGCATTCCCGAGTCCGTGCCGTATGCCACACGACTGCTGTTCCTGAACCCGCAGAACCCGGAGTACCGGCAGTTCTGGCAGGCCGTGTCCGGGGCTGGAGCTTCGGAGTAGCGGACCTCAGGCCGTCAAGCCGGGGCGAGCCGCACTGCCGCCTGGAGGCTGCACGCTCAGGCCGGCGCGAACCGTGCCGAGAAGTGCCTGAGTCGCTTGGGCTGTTCCACAATGCGGACCCCTGAGATCCCCTCGCGTTTGGCATGCAGTTCCGCGAACACGTCCACTACGTAGTCTATCTGACTCTTGGTGTACGTACGTCGCGGAATGGCCAGCCGCACCAGTTCAAAGCGCGCGGGCTTCTCGTCGCCGGTCTCGGGGTCGATGGCGCCGAACATCACAGATCCGATCTCAACCGCGCGAACGCCGCCGGTACGGAACAGCTCAATGACGAGCGCCTGCCCCGGGTAGTGGGACCGCGGAACGTGCGGCAGCATGGATCCCGCGTCCACATAGATGGCGTGGCCCCCCGGCGGCTGAAGGATCGGGATGCCGATAGCCGCGATCTGGTTGCCCAGGTATTCCGTCGATGAGAACC
>JABDJZ010000258.1 GCA_013003255.1 Rhodothermales bacterium | reverse complement strand
GACAGCCAGCGAAGCAGATCCGCTCTTCGGACGTTGTTCTCTGCAAGCACGTTTCGACCTCAGTATTCTCCGTTCCCAAAGCTATCCCGGTTCGCGAATGTCCGCCACTCCTGATGCTCTGTCTCTCGACGACCCCCGTGGAATAGTTGATCATTTGCGGGCGTTGGGTTGGCTGAGTCCCGACGAAGACGTCAGCAGCGTGGCGCGTGCCGGCGAGGGCAACATGAACCTGGTGGCCCGCGTGAAGACGAACCGTCGCTCCGTGATCTTCAAGCAGTCCCGGCCGTGGGTGGAGAAGTACCCGTCCATCGCGGCGCCGGGAGGCCGGCTGTTGGTCGAGGCGGCCTTCTACGCCGCCGTCTCTGCGGCTCCGGACGTGGCCGGCGGCATGCCGGCCCTGCTCGCAGTGGATGAGGAAAGCCGATCAGCCCTGATTGAAGACCTCGGACCTTCCTCCGATTGCACGCCGCTCTACGCAGAGGCCACGCTGGGCCTGGAAGCCCTGGTGCACTGGCTCCGGGCTTTGCACGCCATGCCCGTGCCCGACCAGTTTGTACCCGTGCTGCGCAATCGCGAGATGCGCGCCCTGAACCATGCGCACATCTTTGATCTCCCGATGACCGGCGCCCATGGCATGGACCTGGATACCATCACCCCCGGTCTGCAGGCGGCGGCCGAGTCGTTTCGTGCGCAGTCCTCAGTGGCGGTCGAGGTGGAGCGCCTGGGGAGGCTGTACTTGGCGGACGGCGATGTCCTGCTGCACGGCGATTTTTATCCCGGCAGTTGGCTGCAGACGGACCGGGGACTTCGAGTCATCGATCCCGAGTTCTGCTTTCTGGGGCCGCCGGCGTTCGACCTCGGTGTGTTTCTGGCCCACCTGATCATTGCCCGCGTGGACGCCGAAGAGGCCGCTGGACTGTTGGCGGCGTATGATCAGCCCTTCGAAAGGGATCTCGCCTGGAAGTTCGCCGGCGTCGAAATCATGCGGCGGCTCATCGGGGTGGCGCAACTACCCATCAGCCGAACCCTGGAAGAGAAGTCCGCGCTGTTGGACCTGGCAGGCGAGTTGATTCTCGAAGGGGGGCCGGTGGGGTAGGCCCTTTGCCGGCTGGCAGTTCCGGTCCGCGCGCGATTCCGCGGGGTATGCGGACCGTGTCCGCTGGCGCGCCGGTGCCGCGACCTCCCCCGCTGCAGGCGCCGCCCTACTTCACCACCCTGAAGTTGGAGTACTCCTCGGTTACGATCATCTCGCCACCCGGAAACTGAACCACCTGACGGCGGAGCACCGGAAGGCCGTCCACGATAGCCAGCGTCACGTCCGAGGTCCGGTCTCCGTCGACGAAGATGTTGAACGCCACGCCGTCGTGTTCGCCCACCTGGCCGGACTCAAAATTACCGACGGTCACCCATTCCTCGATCCCGCCGTCGCTGTGTTCGGGAGGGCTCACGGTGCTGAGGGCCGCGAGGTTGTGCATGATGCCCATGCGCGTCAATCCGATCACCATGGCCTTGAACGTCTCCGGCGGATTCGGGAGCGCGTCGGACATCTCGGTGGTCACCATGCGAAGCGAATCGCCATCGGTAGCCATCTCCATCTCAAGGTCGCGGCCGATGAAGTTGCCGGTGGAACGAAGCGCCAGCGTCCCGTCGGCTGAGGTTTCGACGCTGCCGGTGAAGTTGCCCTCGATGACACCTTCGGCGGTGACGGCAAAGTCAAAGCTGACCTGGCTGGCGGCCAGCAGTGAGCCTTCCATTTCATCAAAGGTGGCGGCGGGGTCGGGATTGCCACAACCAACAAGAAGGAGAACAGCAAACGTCCGAAGGAACAGCTTCATGGGACTACACATTGAGGTGGGTGCGCTCCAATTCCCTCAACCGCCGGGAGGATCCCGGAGAATCTTTGGTCCTGCTGGAATCCTGCTGTGAATCGCTGGCGGACTTGGAACGCTCCGCGGGTGCTGATAGAATTGAGCTGTGCGTGGATTTGCCGTGCGGAGGTCTCACGCCGTCTCCGGATCTGGTGCACGAAGTAGTGTCGGTGGCCGAGGTCCCTGTGATGGTGCTGATCCGCTCGCGGCCGGGCGATTTTGTCTTTGACCGGCACGAGGTCGACAAGATGGCGAATCAAGTCCGCGCCTCGCGCGCCGCCGGCGCATCGGGCGTGGTGATCGGCAGCCTGACCGCTGACGGTGAAGTCAATGCGGCCCATGTGCGAGCGCTCGTCGACGCAGCCGAAGGACTACCGGTCACCTTTCACCGGGCGATTGATCACGCGGCTGACGTCCGCCAGGCCCACGAGGTATGTGCCGGCCTGGGTATAGACCGCGTATTGACCTCTGGCGGCGCCGAAACGGCGTTGGACGGCGCGGACGTGCTGGCGGAACTGAATCGAAGAGCAGGCCCCAGGGTATTGGCAGCGGGCGGGATACGCGCTGATCACGTAATCGCGCTGATTCGGACCACCGGGGTGCGGGAGATCCATGCCCGGGCCTCGGCGGTGCCGGCTCTGCTAAGGGTGCTCGGGTCTGCCGACTAGTACCCGGCCAACTCCAGCCACTCGTCCACCGAGGCGCCGTAATCCCGAGCCAGGCTTTCGGTCACCTGACTTCGCATCGCCTCCGGAAACACGTCTGCCCCGTGCAGCGCACCGAGGAAGGCCCCTGCGAGTTGCAGGTAGGAATCCGTGTCGTGCCCGAACTCCTGGATGATCTGCATAGTGGCCAGCGGATCCCCTTGGCCAACGCGAACCGCGCTGAAGGTCACCAGAACTGGGACCCATCCTTCCCACCATGTGGTGGCATCGGCTCGAGCGTCCAGCAGTTCATACAAGCGTTCCGGACTGCCGTGGGCTTCCCGCGCGATCTCGGCCGCCGCATCCAGCCACTGCTCCAGCTGCCTGGGCACCCAAGGGACCCGGCCGAAGCCGTAGGGGTCCGTGGATCGCATCACCTGTTCGATAGACTGCCAGGTGGCTCCGGAGTTGAGTGCCTCGCGAAGGCCTGCGGCAATCGCGGATGTGATGTCCTTGGCGAAACCGTTGTCCAGGAAGTTCAGGTCCCACGTAGCGCGGTAGGCTTCCTCGGGGGTGGCGCTCAATAGCGCAACCGGCAGGAAGGGCATTTGGCCGGCCATGGTGGGGATGCCTCCCCAGGCTCGCTCCGGAGGGAGGCCTCCGGCGGAGTCTCCGAGAACCCATCGGGCGGAAGCTGCAAACTCAGCCAGCCAGGCGCGAGAGAGCTCGGAGCGGTCTTCCCAGTCGAGAATTTCTGCGGCGAATCCGGCACGCGAAGGGTGGGGCGTGGCTTCGGCGGCGGCGCCCACCGTGGCGTCCGTGGCTCCCACCGCGGCGCCTTCGGCCGAGCCTGCAGCGGCGCCCGCCTCGCCTTCGGCGCTGCCTTCGGCCACACCAGCCAAGTGATCAAAGAAAATGATCTTGAACCGGGAGTCATCCGTCAGTGTGGCCGGGATGCGGCTCCAGGGCCCGAACGGCTCCTGCTCCCTATCAGACGGGTGGATCACAAAACGGGCGGCCAGTTCCGTCAGCTCTGCCTTTGAGAGCGGGGCCTCGGGCCGGACGCGGGCATACCGAACCGGTGGTGCAAACTCGGTAGGGGCGCCTGCGGCATCGCCAATCAGGGAGCCAACAAGCAATCCTCGCGCTCTTTCGCGAGAGACTTCGAGGGTGGGCTGGGACAGAGCGTCTGTCGGAGCCGATAGAAGGAGCAGTCCTGCAACGAGGCCGATAATCAGGCCGGGGGACGTGCTGACAGGGGTGCTGGTGCGTTCAGGCCAGAAGGGCCGACATCCAGTCAGGGAGGCGATATGAGGGATTACCCTGGCCATTCCCCTTTGCGTTCTCTGTCGGCGCCCCGCTCTCCAGGCCCAGGATCCCAGGCCTGGAGAGTGTCGGGAACGCAACAGTTGTTGAGACCGAGGTCTCAGTGGGCCCGAAGGCCCGGTTCCGGCGTCAGCCGGAGAGTGGGCTTACCAGCGATTTCCGCCGCCGCCACCGCCGCCGCCCTGGGGACGACGAGGGCGATCATTCGCCTCGTTTACACGAAGAGGACGACCTCCCATTTCATGTCCGTCAAGGGCGTCCATGGCAGCCGTAGCGCCATTGTCGTCCATTTCCACAAAACCGAATCCGCGGGAGCGGCCGGTTTCACGATCGGTGATTACAACCGCGGACTCGACAGTTCCATGGCTTGCGAAGAGGTCCTCGAGATCGGCGTCGGTAGTACGCCAGGGCAGATTGCCCACGTAAAGCTTTTTCATTGAGTAGCATGGGCGACCGCTATGGTTGTGGTCGCCGAAATCCCCTAGACATTTCACCCGATGTGACGGAGTCCGAGCGGGGATCTTGATTAACAGAACGAGGCGCGAATCATCTGG